>VGZO01000018.1 GCA_016872555.1 Planctomycetota bacterium | reverse complement strand
GAGCGTTCCGCCGGCGACCAGCGGGCCACACTCCACCGGCGGCGGCCGCCGGACCACCGCGATGTCGCATCCGGCGGCATCGATGTGCCGCACGGCCTCGTCCGTCCAGCCGGCGGCCCGGCGGGTGGCCTGCGAGCGTTTCATGGGGGATTCCGGGAGGTGCCGCGTCACGACAGTCGTAACGCATCAGGATTGCAGCTGCAAACGGTTCGCTCGAACGGCCGGAACGCGGTCGTGTCAGGGCCGGTGCTCGGCAAGAAACGCCCGAAAGGCCCCGAGCTCCTTGGAGATCGTCTTCGCCTCCTCGGCATAGGTGGAGCCGGTGCCGCCGTGGAGCTTGTCGTCGATCCGCGAGAACGCGGCGAAGAGCACCCCGGCGCTGCGTTCCACGGCCTTGCGGTCGAGGGCGACCCCAGCCGTGCCGGCGAGTTTCGGCAGGTCCTCGAGCAGGTGTCCGATCGCGTGGAGATCGTCGTGGGCCGCGTCGGGGTCGTTGGCCTCGAAGGCGGCGCGGATCCGCTCGTCGTGGTCGATGATCGCCGCGAGTGCGTCGCGAAACGTCGGCTGTGACGCGTCGACGGCCGGCGTGGTCTGGCCTGCTCCGGCGGCAGGGCCGGCATGGGCATGGTCGTCGTGCCCGTGCGCGTGGCCGTCGGCGGCCGGGCCGTGGTCGTGCGCGGATGCGACCTGGCTTGGCCCGGCATGCGCGACGGTGGAGGCCGGCTGTGTCGCGGTGCCGCAGCCGGTCGCCGCACCGATCACGAGACCTGCTGCCAGAAACACCGCCGCCAGTCCACCGGCCCGCGGGCCGACGCCCTCACCGCGGCTCCCCTTTACTGTCTGCATGCCTCTCGCAATCATCTCGACCATCGAATTCCCTCACTGTGCGACGTGCTTCGCCCCATCGGATGGATCATAGCCCGGCCGAATTCTAGATGCAACTATTGTGCATCTAGAACCCCGGGGCACGGTGTGTCGTCAGCCGGCTTCGGTCCGCACCTGCGGCCACGTCACGGCAAACGCCCGGAACACCGATCCCCCAGCTGAACCGCGAATGCCGCTGCCGGCGGGGAGCTGGATCGTGAGGCGATTGCCAATCGGACGCACAGTGCCGCGATCACCTGCCCGGAACCTGTAGGTGAACACGAGTTCTTCAGCGCTGCTCGCCGACCGGCTGAAGGTCGCGAATCGCCGCGTGCCGCCGATCGTGAGCGGCAGACGCGGAGTCCCCCGTACGGAGACGGGATCGGAGAAGCGGTAGGTGACCTCGAGAATCTGGCCGACGCCGAATGCGAGCTGCGATGGCGTGTCCACGGCGAAGACGCCGACCGCCGGACGGTCGTGGAAGAACTCCACAGCCGCCTCGTGCGCCGTCTCGCTCGCCCTCACGTTGAACACGAATGCCATCGGCGCCGACGGACGCACACCGTTGCTGACGAGCCGGCCCACGACCACGTAGATGCCGTTGGGAGCCCGTCCGTGGAACGTGGAGCCGTTCCAGTTGCGACCGACCGTGACATCGAAGTGGTCATGGACTTCGGTGCCGCCTGCGCTCACCTCGGCTGCGCCGACATCGAGCCGCCGCCCGACATGTCTCCTCGCGCCGATTCACACGTCCTCGGCGTCACGATTGAAGTTCAGTTCCACCCCACGGCGAACCGGGGCGAACCTCGGCGTGCTGCCTCTCCCGTTCCAGAACGTGACGCCCTGGAGCACCTCCAACTGCAGCATGCTTCCCTCGGCGAGCCCGGTGACATCGAAGCCCACGTCGAAGACGGTCGTGTCGGGCTCGAAGTCGTTGACCTGCCCCCACGAATGGCACCAGGTTTCAAGTTAGGGACGCTTGAAAAAACGATTCACGGCGGATGGGCCGGTTGGCCGATATCCCATGCATGCCATACAGCGGAAAACGAAAAGACGCGGAAACGCGCAGGCTGAAAGCCATGGAGTTGCTGGACTCTGGGATGTCCCAGAGCCAGGTAGCCGCCGAGTTGGGCGTGACCCAGTCGGCGGTGTCAAAGTGGGTAAGCGCACGGCGGCAGGGCGGACAGGACGGCCTGAAGGCGAAGCCGCATCCTGGTCGCCCGAAGAAGCTGACGGAGTCGCAGGTAAAGAAGCTCGTGAAGATGCTTCTCGAGAGCCCTCGCAAGCATGGCTTCCCGACCGACTTGTGGACCCTCGCCAGGATCGCCGAACTGATCGAGCGGAAGTTCGATGTGTCGTACGACCCGTCCGGTGTGTGGCACGTGATGGCACGGTTGAACTGGTCGGCTCAGAAGCCCGAACGGCAGGCGCGGGAGCGGGACGCCGCAGCGGTGCAGACGTGGCGGACGCGGGATTGGGCCCGCATAAAAAAACGCCCGGCGTAGTCGCCGCACCATCGTTTTTGCCGACGAATCGGCCTTCATGCTCCAGCCCACGGTGCGCCGCACCTGGGCTCCCCGCGGCCAGACGCCGATCCTCAAGAGCTACGATCGCCACGATCGGCTCACCGCGGTGTCTGCGGTCACGGTCTCTCCGCAACGACGTCGGCTCGGCCTCGTGTTCGACCTGCTCGACCACAACCTCGCCACCGAAGACTTCGAACTGTTCGTCAGACGGTTGCTGCGAAAGATTCGCGGACCGATCACGATGGTCATCGACCGGCTCGGAGCGCACAAGAGCGCGGCCAAGCGACTGCTGGTCAAGTATCCCGCCCGGCTCACGTTCGAGTGGCTTCCGCCGTACTCGCCGGATCTCAATCCGACCGAGCACGTCTGGGGTCACACGAAATACAGCCGCTTGGCCAACTTCATTCCCGACGATCTTCTTCATCTTGCCAGGGTCGTCTCGGACGCGCTCAGGAAGACCCGGCGCGAGCAGCGGTTGCTCCGCTCGTTCTTCCGTCAGGCTGAACTCGATCTGTAGATCCTTGAAAGAACTATTCAAAGGTCAATAGATCGAGCATTGCGCCGAGGAACATGTCGCCGCTGATGCCACTGAAGATGTTTAGGTAAAGTGTATTCATCCGTCGAAGTCCAAGTGTTCGTCTCAAGTAGCGTCATACTGGGCTGGAAGTTGTCGCCAATGTATTCGTGTTGCCAGGTATGCAACTCCGAACAGAACCGTACAGGCAAGCACGATTGCGCCACCGCTAGAGATCGATAAGTAGTAGGAAGCATACAAGCCGGCCACACTGCTACAAGCCGAGAATACGACTGCCAAGAGGAGCATCCTATCCAGCCGCCGCGTGATCAGTGAAGCCGTGGCCGCCGGCGTCACGATCAGGGCAGTGGTTAGCACAACGCCGACCGCTTGAATGCCTGTAACCACTGTCAGGGCGAGCAGAATCAGGAGCAGGTACCGCATACGCTCCGCAGACAGACCAATGCTCTCTCCGTGCAACGGGTCGACGGTCGTCAGCATCAGCTCCTTGTTTACCAACAGCAGTACCGCGCAAACCAGGAAACTGACTATCCCAATTCCCACTAGGTCGGCTGTTGTCACGCCAAGTACGTTGCCGAACAGCATGTGGGAGAAGTCGCGGTAGCTCTGAACGCGTGAGATCATCACGATGCCGAGTGCAAACATTCCGGAAAAACTCACGCCGATCGCCGTGTCTTCTCTCAGCCGTTGGCCGCGACTGAGCCAGCCAATTCCTAGGGCGGTAATAACCGCCGCGACGATCGCGCCGACGAACAGGTTCCAGTGATTCAAATAGGCGATGACCAGGCCGGGCAAAGTCGTGTGCGCGACGGCGTCGCCCAGGAAGGCCATGCGGCGCAAGACGACGTAAACCCCGAGTAGCGAGCAGGTTGTTCCTACCAGCAAGCTTGCCAGCAGCGCCTGGCGCATAAAGGAGTATTGAAATGGTTCGAGTAGCCAGTTCACTTGCTTGCTCCGCTGGACGCCGGACGCGGTGCGAGAGATGCCAAGGGGTCGCGTCCAAATGGCAAAATGCTCTCGACTTGCCCTTCGCACAGGTACACCGCGCTATCAAACGATTCCATCAACCGACCCAGGTCGTGCGTGGCCACCAGCACACTGCCTCCGCACTGTGTGTGCTGCGTGAGCAGCTCATCGACGACGTCACGCGTGGCTTCGTCAACCGCATTGAGCGGTTCGTCTAAAAGGAAAAGACTCGCTTCCTGTACGAGTGCCCGCGCCAGGAGTGTCCGCTGCTGCTGTCCGCCGGATAAATCGCTGATTTGCCGTTCTGCTAAATCAGCAATCCCCATTCGCTCGAGCACCCGCCGAACACGAACGCGATCCGCCTGACCCGGCCAACTCAACCAGCCCAGATGCACGTAGCGACCGGTCATCACGAGGTCCGATACGGTAAGCGGGGACTGCCAATCCAAGTCCGTCCGCTGAGGCAGATATGCGGTTCGATGATGGCAGGCCCCCACGGGATTTCCAAAGAGCGCCATGTGTCCCGATTGCGGCTTTACTAAGCCCGCCAGGGCCTTCAGGAGCGTGCTCTTTCCAGCTCCATTTGGGCCGACGAGCGCCACTCGCTGCCCAATAGCGACTTCCAGCGAGACGGCGTGCAGTGCGTCGCTGCCGGCCTTCCTGTATCGAACCGACAAGTGCTCGACTTGAACTGCCGGTTGCCCCGCCCGGGGATCGCGATGGCCGCGGCCGCTATAAGGTAGCCAAGGTTCTTCATGCGAATGCGGGAACTCTGGAGACTGGTTCAACGGAGCGCCTCCGTCATCGTGCGCACATTGAACCGCATCATGTCGAGATAGGTTGCCCCCTTGGAGTCAGGCGGACCCAGTGCGTCGGTGTACAACGAAGGCACGATGCTGACGCCAGCCTCTTTGGCCACCTGCTCGGTCAATCGCGGGTTAATGATATTTTCCGCGAATACCGCCGGCACCTGCGCGGCACGGATGCGGTCGATGACCGCCGCCAGTTTGCTCGCCGCCGGATCGGTCGCCTCGCTCGAGACCGCCCCCATCACACTCGAGACCTCGAATCCGTAGCGGTCGGCAAAATAGCCGAACGTATCGTGCGTCGTTACCAAATGACGGTGCGACTCAGGAATCGTGGCGATCTGCTCACCGATCCAGGCGTCTAATGTATGGATTTCTCGAATGTACTCATCCGCGCGACGACGGTAGTCGGCTGCATGCATCGGATCGCACTCCACCAAGGCGCTGGCGATCTCCCGCACCATCGCCTCGGCATTTTTCGGACAGTGCCAGACGTGCGGGTCGATTTCCTCTCCCCCGCTGGGGGAAATAAGCTTTCGCGGGGCTATCTTCTCCGTGACGACGACACGTTTGGCCGCCGAATGGCTGGCCACGAACAACTTCTCCAGCCAGGACTCAAACCCGATACCATTCTCGAACGCGAGGGCCGCGCGATGCAGTGCCACGCTGTCTTGCGGGGTCGGCTCATAGGTGTGAGCGTCGCCCCCAGGTCCAACCAGCGTTGTCACCTTCACATGTTCACCCCCGACGATTTGCACCCAGTCGCCCAGAATGCTGTAGGTGGCCACGACCCACACCTGGGCTTGATCTGGCGGGTTCGGAACGCGAGACACGCATCCAGTGCTCAGACCGAGCAACAGGAAACTCAGTGGAAGTAAGAAGCCTCGTCGTTGGCTCTTCAAATGCTCGTTCCCTGATTAAGCGTGGCCAACATTAGGCGACGGCCGGGGAAGTCGTCGGCTGCCTACTTGCACACCATCTGCACTTGCACTAGATTATCGTCTGGGAATCCGGCGGTCAATCGGCCGACGACAGACGCGACAAGGGAGGAGGAGCCATGATGCTTGGAAGAACGAAGCGATCTCCGGAACAGATCGCGACGTTGAAGGGCTGGGCGACGGACCTACTTCCCATTCCCGCCGACGCCACGCTCACGGTTGCGGAGTTGGAGTGTCACGAGGAAGGCTGCCCGCCAATTGAAACGGTGATCGCCGCCCTCGTGCAAGGCGCATCGCCTCGGCAGTGGAAACTGCACAAGTCGCTTCCCGAAGTCACGCGCGATGACATTGCGGCGTTAGCCGAGCATTCGCATGACCCACCGATTCGGGGTTGGCGCTGCCCGGACTGATCGATCCCACGATAACGTTTCAATCACCGCCACGTAGTTCATTTTAAGGAGTTCCTTGCAATGGCCACCACCCCCGTTCCGGTTACGGTTCTCACCGGGTTTCTCGGCTCCGGAAAGACCACCTTGCTTAACCGCATTCTTTCCGAAAATCACGGCAAGCGGATTGCCGTGATTGAGAACGAATTCGGGGAAGTAGGGGTGGATAATGAACTGGTGATTGGTGCCGAAGAAGAAATCTTCGAGATGAACAACGGCTGTATCTGCTGTACGGTGCGGGGCGATCTGATTCGCATTCTCGGCAACCTGATGAAGCGACGCGACAAGTTCGATTACATCATGATTGAGACGACTGGCTTGGCCGATCCGGGGCCCGTCGCCCAGACGTTCTTCATGGACGACGAGATTCAGTCCAAGTTAAGCCTGGATGGTGTCGTGACGCTCGTCGACGCCAAGCATGTGCATGACCACATCGACGACAGCGACGAGGTGAAGGAGCAAATTGCCTTCGCCGACGTGATCTTGCTGAACAAGACCGATCTAGTTTCGTCCACGGAGTTGGATCAGCTCGAAGCACGCATCCATGCCATGAATTCAGCTGCCAAGATTCATCGCACTCGCGACGCGGTCGTCGACATGGAGAAGGTGCTCAATCTCGGCGGCTTTGATCTGGACCGAGCGCTCGACGTCGATCCCAAGTTTTTGGAACCGGAATATCCGTTCGAGTGGAGCGGCGTTTATAGCCTACAGCCGGGAACCTATGAGTTGCTGCTCCAGCCAGGACCGGACCCGGCGATGAGCGCCATGCTCCAGTCGGTCGCGGCCGCGACGGAAGAGGGCATGCGCGAAGCCGTTGAACCGGCGGTACTCGCATTTTCGGACGATGCAATCGAGCTAAAGCCTGGCGATTCTGTGACGCCGGGCGATCGGCTCTATAGTCTGGGGCTGGAGGGGGACGATCTGCGTTACCCCCTCGTGATTAGTCAAGCCGGCGCGTATGCCCTCTTTACAGAGCATCATCCGGACGAGTTCCAGGCTTATGTCGTGGATGCCAACGGAGCTCGGATCGCGCCGTTACACACTCGCGGATACAAGCCAGATCACGAACATGATGAAGAGGTCACCTCCGTGGGGATTACGACGCCGGGTAATCTCGAATTGAAGCGATTTCAGGGCTGGTTGCGTGAGCTATTGGCGACCAAGGGAACTGACATTTTTCGCATGAAAGGTATCTTGAGCTTCGAGGGGATGCCGGAACGCTACGTGTTTCAGGGCGTGCATATGTTATTCGATGGTCGCGAAGATCGCCCCTGGGGCGACGAGCCACGCCACAACACCTTGATCTTCATCGGCCGGAATCTTGATCGCGAGGAGCTCAATGCGGGGTTCAATGCATGTTTGGTTTAAGCAAAACGAAGACCGGGCCGCGCGAGATGCGCGAGTTGTGGCACCATGAGGGTGACGAGTACATCATCGACTTGGCTTGGTCCCCCAATGGACAATCGCTTGCGGCGGTGACCGTCGAGGGGCAAGTGCTGGTTCTATTGAACGCTCATCAACGGGAGCAGTCGCTGCGCCTTGGTTCGCACACCCTGGGTGCCACCTCGCTGGCATGGCGTTTCGATAGTACACGGTTCGCCACAGCGGGCCAGGACGGACTCGTAAAGGTCTGGGAGCCAGCCACTTCCACACCCATTCGAGAATTGCCCTCCGGCGGAAAGTGGGCAGCCAAAGTCGCGTACCGTCCCGGCAAGCGGGACCTAGCTTCAGCAGCCGACAAGCTTTTAAGGATTTGGTCGGATGACGGAAAGCCTATTTATGAATCAGACGACCATGCCAGCACGATTGCTGACATCGGTTGGAATCCCGATGGGAGCGCCGTCGCGGTAGCGGCATACAACGGCGTGACGTTACATGTACCTGGCAAACAGGCGCGGCCGCGCAAGTTCGAGTGGAAAGGTTCGAGTCTCGTTTTGGCGTGGAGCCCGAATTCGCGATTCATCGTCACTGGAGAACAGGATTCGACCGTACATTTCTGGCACGTGAAGACCGGCAAGGATGCACAGATGTGGGGCTTTCCCAAGAAGGTCTTAGAAGTGGCTTGGCATCATCGTGACGAGCGACTCGCAACCGGCGGCAGCGACACGGTCGTGCTGTGGGACTGCAGCGGCAAAGGCCCTGAAGGTCGTAAGCCGGAAATGTTTGAAGCGCACCCTGCCAGAATCACGCAACTGGCGTTTCAACATCGCGGAGACCTGCTGGCATCATCCGACAACGATGGATTCCTTTTTGTTTGGAATCCATTCAAGCAAAAGCTGCCCATTGCAGGCCAGGTATTCTCTTCGTCAATCTGCCGCTTGGCTTGGTCGCCCGACGACCGTTTGTTGGCGGTCGGTCAACAGGATGGAACGATCACGGTGTTGCAAAACGACAACTAATCGAGCGAGGTCAACACGATGATCGAAGACAACTTCAACGCACAGACTCGGAACTTACGTTTGGCCGTGGAACGTGGCACACCTCTTGCGACTCGACGCGATCAAGTGCTAGGGCAGTTAGTATTCTGTGACGGTTGCTGCTGTGGCCGAGTTGAGCGCGGTTTCCCTGCATTACCCAAGGACGCCATCAAGGCGCGATGGAAAGAACTGAAACTTAATTCCATCATTCAATTAACAATCAGCGGATGCCTGGGCCCTTGTGATCTGGCCAATGTAGCGTGCATCATTTCCTCGGACGGGCGCTGCGAATGGCTGGGCGGGCTTTCCGAGGCGTGGCAGTATGAGACGCTGATCTGCTGGGCGGAAGAATGTCAGCGAACGCGTTGTTTTCTACAGTTACCAGCAGCATTGGCCGTTCACCGGTTCGAACGATTTGAACGTCCATCGACGGAACCGCAGGCGTGTTCTCTATCAAGTGACGCATTAACCAAGCATCCCGCGTAGGCAGATCGATCCTCGAATGGATATCGGGTACTATGGTTTTGTGGTGGCTTCATGAGAGAATTGGCGAGCGATAATCTGCGCCAGCGTCTCCGCGAGGTGGGGCTACGCGCAACACCAGCTCGGATCGCGGTGGCTCGCTCGCTAATGATCGCGACCGAACCACTCACCCGTCTCGAAATTGGCTCTTCGGGGATTTCCGTGGCTGAGGAGTGTCGACGGGCGTACAGGTTCAAGAATGGGGAAGTGCATGGCGGACGGCGTGATCAGTGGGGCCGAAACCCACTGCATTCACCCTCAAAGGCTGCCTTTTCCCCTGTGTTTTCCGCCCATCGGGCTTTTGGGCCCAGCTTGGAGGAGAGGGGGCGCCGCGGGGACTGGGACCAGCACGTTCCCTGGAGTAAAACCGACGATTTTCCGGGATCCAGGCCCCCTTGCCACGAAATTCCCGGAAGAACCTCGAAATTGCCGACAATCTTGCGCGAATCGATTTCGACAAATCAACGGTGTTTCGCGTACTTCAGGATTTCATCAGCACTGGACTTGCAAGGCGGTTGGATGTCGGCGACCACGCTTGGCGTTACGAACAAACGTCCTCAATCCCTACAGGGACGAAGGGGCACGCTCATCCCCATATGCTGTGCGTTGACTGTGGGAGTGTTACATGCCTTGCGGACGCCGCAGATGATCTCAGGGTGCCCAAATCGGTCGGCGACATTGAGGAGATCATTCTCAAGGGACACTGCAAACCTTGCCAGGAAGCCAATCGCTGAAACCCTCGTCGGATAACCAACTGCGTCGAGTGAAACAGTCCTCAGCCAATTAATTGACAACGAGGCGAAGAAGATAGAAGCAGCCGATTATCAGAATCAAACCAGCGCGAATGTAGGGCCACGGAAGCCCCTGCAAACGCTTCGATTTCGGGAGTGGCTTAGTTCCAATCCATTGCAGAAAGATTCCTATCAACGACAAAGAACAAGCGATGCCTGCCGCGAACAGCGCAATAACGGCATACGCTGAGAAAGGAGAGCCCGTCGACATACTCGCAAAATAGGCTGCGAGTGCCGATGGACATGGCAGCAGACCGAAGGCGATGCCCAGAAGTGCGCTCATTGAATAGGATGAAGCGGATGATTCAAGCGGTTTTCCGCATTCGTGGCGATGGCTCTTGCACCCACATTTGGAAGGTATCTTTCTTGCTGCAGACCACCACATCCACCCCCCGACGGCAAGAACTAGGATGGCACTTACCCACTGCAGCGAATGAGTAACCGACGCATCGTGATGATTGTGATCACCTACGACCAAGTGCTGCGCGAGGTGAACGACGAGGGCGATTGCAATGAGCGAAACAGAATGAGCTATCCCACCTGAAATTCCAATCACAATCGGATGCCAAAAACTGCGTCCCCCTCCTGAAAGATAGACCAGCATCGCCGTTTTTCCATGCCCCGGTTCGACGGCATGCAGGGCCCCCAAAACAAATGCAAGCCCCAAGGTCACTTCATGAGAATGTGCGTGCATTGCGACTTGCCAGCCATCTTTGGGAAGACCTGGGAAGAACCGTAGCTGAAGACCACGAGGTAGCGGTCTTGGCGAACGCTGACTGCGAAATGTTTACGAAGTAAGAGGGGAAGTGGTTCGAAAAGATCCGAATTTTCAGGCTCTTCGGGGATTTCCGTGGCTGAAGAGTGTCGACGGGCGTACAGGTTCAAGAATGGGGAAGTGCATGGCGGACGGCGTGATCAGTGGGACCGAAACCCACTGCATTCACCCTCAAAGGCTGCC
Source organism: Planctomycetota bacterium (assembly GCA_016872555.1). Taxonomy (NCBI): domain Bacteria; kingdom Pseudomonadati; phylum Planctomycetota; species Planctomycetota bacterium. The sequence continues at coordinate 66,768 of VGZO01000018.1, read as the reverse complement.
TTTTCCCCTGTGTTTTCCGCCCATCGGGCTTTTGGGCCCAGCTTGGAGGAGAGGGGGCGCGGCGGGGGTTGGGACCAGCACGTTCCCTGGAGTAAAACCGACGATTTTCCGGGATCCAGGCCCCCTTGCCACGAAATTCCCGGAAGAACCAATTTTCAGTAGGCTGTCGGCGAATCGAATTTTGCCACGGGCTTGCCAGGCGCCAGTTGGTTCTAAGCTAGACGAATTTCGTCTGCTGTCAATCCCGGCATGATGGACAAGCGGATTTCCGACGACAACACATGCCAAATTCTCCGAGACTGGGAACTGCTCCAAAGCATGAATGGAATCCAGTCGGATCGCAACTTCCGTCGAAGCATTGGCGGCGGCGTTGAGTTAGACCGAGTGCTGGCACACGAAAAGATTGATCAGGCATTGCGGGCCGTCGACGCACAGCTTGGCAGCCTCGATTTACCATTCAAGGTGCCTGAATTGTCGATCCTTGCACTCCTTTGGCCGGGCGAGTTTTCAAAGCCTGAATCGCCCGTCGCGGAGCCCGAATCTTTCGATGACAAAAACAATTGACACTACGGCGTTTCAACCGAGACCGGCGATTCAGGAGTGTAGGTAAGCATGTCTCACCAGGATACGACACTTATATCATCGCTCAACTTGCTCACGTACCCGGTGTCCAGTACTTACTTCACGATGAAGCAGCATGATGCGCACTACGCCTCGCTTAAGTCGGTAGATACTCGGCGCGGACAGCACTCGGAACTTATCGATGTATGCCTATTGACGCTTGAAAAAACGATTCACGGCGGATGGGCCGGTTGGCCGTTACCCCATGCATGCCATACAGCGGAAAACGAAAAGACGCGGAAACGCGCAGGCTGAAAGCCATGGAGTTGCTGGACTCTGGGATGTCCCAGAGCCAGGTAGCCGCCGAGTTGGGCGTGACCCAGTCGGCGGTGTCAAAGTGGGTAAGCGCACGGCGGCAGGGCGGACAGGACGGCCTGAAGGCGAAGCCGCATCCTGGTCGCCCGAAGAAGCTGACGGAGTCGCAGGTAAAGAAGCTCGTGAAGATGCTTCTCGAGAGCCCTCGCAAGCATGGCTTCCCGACCGACTTGTGGACCCTCGCCAGGATCGCCGAACTGATCGAGCGGAAGTTCGATGTGTCGTACGACCCGTCCGGTGTGTGGCACGTGATGGCACGGTTGAACTGGTCGGCTCAGAAGCCCGAACGGCAGGCGCGGGAGCGGGACGCCGCAGCGGTGCAGACGTGGCGGACGCGGGATTGGGCCCGCATAAAAAAACGCCCGGCGTAGTCGCCGCACCATCGTTTTTGCCGACGAATCGGCCTTCATGCTCCAGCCCACGGTGCGCCGCACCTGGGCTCCCCGCGGCCAGACGCCGATCCTCAAGAGCTACGATCGCCACGATCGGCTCACCGCGGTGTCTGCGGTCACGGTCTCTCCGCAACGACGTCGGCTCGGCCTCGTGTTCGACCTGCTCGACCACAACCTCGCCACCGAAGACTTCGAACTGTTCGTCAGACGGTTGCTGCGAAAGATTCGCGGACCGATCACGATGGTCATCGACCGGCTCGGAGCGCACAAGAGCGCGGCCAAGCGACTGCTGGTCAAGTATCCCGCCCGGCTCACGTTCGAGTGGCTTCCGCCGTACTCGCCGGATCTCAATCCGACCGAGCACGTCTGGGGTCACACGAAATACAGCCGCTTGGCCAACTTCATTCCCGACGATCTTCTTCATCTTGCCAGGGTCGTCTCGGACGCGCTCAGGAAGACCCGGCGCGAGCAGCGGTTGCTCCGCTCGTTCTTCCGTCAGGCTGAACTCGATCTGTAGATCCTTGAAAGAACTATTCAAAGCTCAATAACGTGCCGACTTGCCGCACCACCGGGCGACGAGCGCTGGAAAACTGCCGAGCAGCTCGCCGCGGCTGACGACGTCGTCGGCGCCGGCGGCGGCCGCGTCGGCGAGACGGTCACGGGCCACGTGCGGGCCGAAGGCGATTACCACCGCCATCCCCTGCCCCGCGCCGGCCTGCTCGGCAGCCAACTGCCGGGCCGCAGCGACGAGGTCGCCGGCGGCACCAGGCGCCGACAGGTCGACGACCACCAGATCGAACGGCCCGGCCGTCGGGTCGGTCGTCACCGCCACGCCCGGCGTGCCGGCCAGCCGGCTGGCGATCAGCAGGTCGGGCGACCGGAGTAGTAGCCGCACCGCGCCGCCCCCGTCGCTCGCGCCGCTCACATCGCCTCCGGGCCGCGGACCTCGCGGTAGATCTGCACCGCGTCCTCGACCGGCAGGACGTAGATCGCGTCGCCACGGGCGTCGAGCGACCGCGTCGACAGGGCCGCGATCGAATCGACCGTCCGCGACAGGAAGTCGTCGTTGACGGCGACCTCGAGGACCGCCTCCTGGACGATCCCGCCGGTCGACTCGTCGAACCCCTGGGCGTCGGCCACGCTCATCCGCGTCACGTGGACCGCCGCCAGCGCCTGGCGCAATGCGTCGACGCGCCCGGGGCGGACCATCGCCATCACGAGTTTCACGGGCGCTTCCTCAGGGCCGCGCCAGGTCGAGACCGGCGTCGAGGACCTTGCGGATCCGCGCCTGCAGGTCGCCGAGATGGGCCACGGTGTAGGGATCGAGCGTCACGTCGGCCTTGGTGAGCAGGGCGTTGATCCGGCCTTCGATCGTCTTCAGCTGCGCCGCGGCCAGTGCCTGGACGTCGCCCGTCGAGCGGGCCGTGCCGAGCGACAAGTTCCCGAGATCGGCGACATACTCGCGCTGCAGGGCCCGCCGCATGCTGCCGATCGCCGGCTTGCGGGCGGTGTATTGCCCCGGCTGCGTCGTCGTCAGCTCCGAGAGGATCGCCCCCGAGAGCCGGTCGAGCAGCTCGGCCTGGGTGAACGCATCCTGGTCGGCCGGCACCTTCAGCTCGCCGTCGCGGATCCGCTCGAGCGTGAGCGGGTCGAGGAGCTGGCCGAGGGCGCGGTTTTGCCACATCAGGACCACGTCGTGGATCGCATAGTCCTCGCGGTCCGGGCCGTCGGAACCCCAGTGGTTCCACTTCGTCGGCACGAGCTGGTTGAGCAGCTCCGGGGGAAACGAGAACGGCTGGGCGCTGAACATCTGCGTCTCGAGCAGGGCCAGCGCGTCGCGCTGCTTCTGGGCCTCGACCACGCGGTAGGGCGGCAGCGCGTTGGCATCGGCGCGGTGGCTGCGCGAGGTGTGGAGGCCGCCGACCAGTCGGGCGGCGAACATCATCGCCTTGCCGTGAGCCGACAAGAGCACGCCGAACGCCTGCCGGACGCGCTCGTACCCCTTGCCGCCCGGCGTCATCCGCTCGACGATCTGCGGCATGAGCTGCGTGACCAGCTCGGCGCGGGTCTTGGCGAACTCGAGCGGATCGTTACCGAGGTCGAACCGGTTGGAGTGCGGATCGGGATCGTTGGGCTGCGTGTCCTCGTCGGTCGCGTAGGCGAGCTCGGGCTCACCGCTCCGGCTGGCGATCTTCTGCAGCTCGGGCAGCTCGCCGGCGGGCGACGAGGCGCTGATCGGCGTGTAGCCGTACTGGATCGCCCAGACGTCGTACGGGCCGAGCTTGGCGGTGTAGTAATCCCCCTGTGGCCGCCCCTTGGGCATCACGTTGGCGGGGACATAGTCCATCACGCTCGTCGTGCCCCCCTGCTGAGCGGTCTTCGCCGTGTCGTTGAAGTCGGCGAGGCTGCGCAGGGCGCTCCCCTTGAAGTTGTGGCGCAGGCCGAGGGTGTGGCCGACCTCGTGCATCGCCACGAGCTTGAGCCCCTGAATGACGAGTTTCTCCTTTTCCGCCTCGAAGGCCGGGCCGGGGTTGGCGACGGCCAGTGCCGTGGCGCCCAGCGCCGTCTCACGGGCATGTCCGTCGAACAGGTTGCAGGCGCAGGCGCGGTCGTGGCCGTGCGCCGTGGCCGGCAGGTCGCCGGTGAGCATGGCCACCGTTTGCGGTGTGAAGGTCTCGTATTCGCTCCGCCAGAACTGGAGGAAGTCGGCGTCGAAGATGATGTCGGCGTCGAGGATCTGCCCGGTCCGCGGGTTGACGCGCGACGGACCCTGGGCGAAGCCGGCACCGGCGGTGATCCAGCGGAACGTGTTGTAATTGACGTCTTCGGCGTCCCAGTCGACGTTGTCGGGCTGCTGCCGGACCTCGATGGCGCTGGCGAATCCGGCCTTGGCGAAGGCCTCGTTCCAGGCCTCGATACCCTCGCGGATCGGCTGCCGGTAGCGGAACGGCACCGTCTTCTCGATCCAAAACACGATCGGCTTCTTCGGCGGCGACACGGCCGCCGACGGATCGGCCTTCTCGAGCTGCCAGCGGTTGATGTAGCGCACGAACCGGTCTTCGTCGACCTTCTGCGAGAAGTCCTTGAGGGCGGTCACGAAATACCCGACACGCGTGTCGGCGAGGCGCGGACGGTAGCCGTTGGTGTTGGGCAGCAGGCTGATGGAATAGTGGACGTTGACGGTGATCCCGCGCGTGTCGGGCACGGTGTCGAACCGGGCGCTGCCGCCCGACCCGTAGGTCGCCGCGACCTGGATCTCGATGTTGTCGGGAAACGCCTTCACTCGCGACCAGCTGCTGCGGTCGCGGGCGAACGCGAAGCCCGGCAGCGACGATGAGATCTGCGGCAAGTCGGTGAAGAAGATGCTCGCCAGGTCGATCACCGGGGCACCGCTGGGCGCGTAGGTCACGATCGGCACGCTGGCGATGATGCTGTCGGTGTAGGCCAGTTCGACGGCCTTCTCCTCGGGGCTGCCGCGGTCGGCGAAGAACCGGACGTTGCGGCGGACGATCTGGATCGCGTCGTCGACCTTGCGCAACTGCCAGATCCAGTCGTCGCCGTCACCCCAGCTCACGCCGCCGAGGACGCCGCGCTCGCCGATCCCGCGGGCGATCGAAATCAGCACGAACAGGTCCTTGCCGAGGATCGAGTCGGGCAGCTCGGCAAACACCTTGTCGTCGCGGCGGTGGAGCGTGATCAGGCCGGAGATCTTGGTCGCCTCCTTGACGACGGCCGAAAACGGCGGCTTGCCGCCGCGCCCTTCACCGGAGCCTGCCGCGCCCCCGGACGGCGCCGCCGGAGCGGCGGCCGGCGGTGCAGCCGGAGCCGGATCGGCCGCGGTCGCCCCGGGTGTCGCCGGGCTGGCAGCGGCCGGTTCGTCGGCCCGGCCGGTGGCATGGCCGACGGCAGCGGCGAGCGTCAGGCCGGCGAGCGTGAATCCGAGGAAGGACTTCGAGGGGCGGCTGGCTCGATGCGGCGACATGGCGTTCCCTGACCGGAGAGGGGGTCCCGTGATCCCGGGTGCGGCGGAAAACAGCCACGAAACCCCGGTTCCTGCCCCCGTCGGGGCAGCTTCAGCAGCCTAGCATCGAGTTCCGCGGCCGGCCATTTTCGGCGTGGCCGGCCGGGAAGCCTGCCCGAAATCAGCGGCGAAACGTATCGTTTCCGGCCTGAAACTGGCCGATGGTCGCAGCGTCGCCGCACCGCCGGTTCGTTCCCCGACGAGACCCCGTGAAAACAGGGATTCCTGCATGACCCATCCACCCGTGTCGCGTCGCGAGTTTCTGGCTGGGGCGTCGGCCGGGGCGGCCACCCTCGCTCCTCATCCTGAGGCAGCCGCGGTGGCCGATGGCAGGAAGACGTTCACGATCCTGCATACCAACGATCTCCACTCGATGCTGATCGGCCTCGGCCCGGCCTCGGAGTATTCGCCAGCCACGCTCGACGACGACGGCACGCGCGGAGGGTTCGCGCGCCTCGCCACCCTGATCGTGGCCCGAAAGGACGCGCGGAAGCGACAAGGGCCCGTGCTGGTGCTCGACGCCGGCGACTACAGCATGGGCACCGCGTTCGGGGCGGCGATCCGCGAGACCGGCGGCGAGCTCCAGCTCCTGTCCCGGATGGGATACGACGTCACCACGCTGGGCAACCATGATTTCGACCTCGGGCCCGACGGCCTCGCCGCGAGCCTCGACGTGGCCGCGAGGGCCGGCCGGATTCCGGCGGTCGTCGCCTCGAATACCAACATCGACGCCGACGGAGCGGGGCTCGCTGAGTTGCGGCGTCTGGCGGAGGACGGCGTGATCCGCCGCCACGTCGTGATCGAGCGCGGCGGCGTGCGCTTCGGGATCTTCGGCGTGATGGGCAAGGAGTCGATTCACTACACCAGCGGCGCCGGAGCGATCACGTTTCCCGATGCCGTGGCGACCGCCACCGAGATGGTGACCCTGCTCCGGGAGACCGAGCGCGTGGACGTCGTCATCTGCTTGAGCCATGGCGGCATGGAGCAGGGGCAGGACGGTCGCTTCACCGACGGCGAGGATGTGCGCCTGGCGAAGGCCGTGCCCGGCATCGACGTGATCGTCGGCGGCCACACCCACACCGTGCTCGAACAGCCGGTGATCGTCGACGGCCGCACGCCCGTCGTGCAGACCGGAAAATATGGCGAGCATCTCGGCGAGCTGGTGATCGCCCTCGACGGCGACAGGCTCGCGGTCGAGTCGTACTCGCTGTACCGGATCGACGATACGATTCCGGGTGATCGGTCGATCTCCGCCGAGATCGGCAGGCTCGAGCAGACGGTCACCGACGTGGTGTTCGCGTCGCGTGGCTATCGGATCGATCAGCCGTTGGCCGTGGTGCCACGGGACCTGCCCAACACGTTCACCGACATCGCCGCCGGCACGGTCCTGGCGAACCTCGTCACCGATGCCTTTCGGAAGGCGACGAACGCCGACGTCGGATTCACGGCCAACGGGCTGTTGCGCGCTGGCTTGACGCGCGGGAAGTCGGGCGTGCAGACGGTGTACGACCTGTTTTGCGTGGCTCCGCTCGGCGCGGGCGTGGTCGACACCACGGCCGGCAGCACGCTCGTGACCGCCTGGTTCACGGGCCGCGAGTTGAAGAACCTCCTCGAGTTCACCCTCGTGGACAATCCCGCCCACCCCGGCGAGTACTTTCCCCGCGCGTCGGCAATGCGCTTCCGCTACGACCCGGCGCGGCCGGTGTTCGACGTCGTGACGGCGATCGAGATCGGCGACGTGGACCGCGGCTACCGTGCGATCGACTCGAGCGCCGGCGCCGACCGGCTGTTCAGCCTCACCTGCCCGCTGTACCTGGGCATGATCATGCTCGCCATCCCCGGCTACACGAAGGGGAAGCTGTCGCTCGTGCCGAAGAACAGAGCCGGTCAGCCGCTCCGATCGAAGACCGAGGCCCTCGACCTCCCCCGGGGCACCACGCCCGACCTCCTGCCGCCGAAGGCCACGGTGGACACCGACAGCGTCGCCACGGTCGGTACCGCCGGGGCGGTGCGCGAAATCAAGGAATGGCAGGCGATCATGGACTACCTGCGCGCGTTGCCGGTCGAGGGCCCGGGGCGCCTTCCGCTGATCCCGGTCGACGGTCGCGCCGCCGAGGTCCGGGCGATCAAAGCCGGATGAACGGCGGTGCGACCGCGGGCCATTGCCTTGCGAGACCTGCATGCAGGTCTGTCAGGCGGCCCGGCAGGCGACGCGCCCCGGCGATCGACAGCCCCTGAGCCGTGCAGCCTCACCGCCGCGCCGGGGCGCTTGGTGCCGATTCGAGCCCCACCGTGTTCACGGCGATCACGCGGTAGGCGTGGGCCGCGCCTGCCACCGGCGCCGGATCGACGAAGCGCGGCGACTGGAGCGGATGCGGCGGCGTGTCGCTATAGAGCAGGTTTTCTAACACCGGCCGGCCGAAGGGATTGCGGGGCTGCTCGGGAAGCGTGGCGATGCGCGTGCCGTCGCGCTCGATGACGAACCCGGCCAGGCCGCTCTCGGGATCGGCCGTGGCGCTCCACTCCAGTGCCCCGTCGACGACGGCGCCGGCAGCAGCGCCGATGATCGCCGCGACGAACCGCCAGCGGGCGACGCGCGAGCCGCGAACGACGCCGCGATCCGCGCCTGACACGGAGACGACGGAAGCGCTTGCGACACCGGCGAGGCGGCTGACGTCGTGGCGAATGATCCGGCTCATCGGTTCCCTCCGCAAGAGTGTCGCGAGTCTATCCCCAGCGGACCCCGTACGATGCGACGGTATCCCGCACGGCATTCCCATGCCCTCCTCCCCTCTTGCCATCGTCCGCCGTCACTGGTTCCCGGGGCTCCCCGAGGACGACTGCGGCCCCGCGCTTGGCGGCGGCTTCAGCGGCTCACCGGTCGTCGCCGTCCGGACCCCCGCCGGCACCGGCGCCGTCCTCAAGGCGTTCGCCCCCGGCACGACCCTCGAGCGCGCGGCGTGGATCCACGGATTCATGAACCACCTCACCGCCTCCGGCGTCACCGCCGTGCCGCGCGTGCTCGAGACGGTCGGTCGGGGCACGGTCGCCGTCGAGGCCGATGGCACGCTCTGGGAGCTCGCCACGCGGATGCCGGGCGCCGCGGTCGACCGACCGACCGGCAACCAGGTGAGCGCGGCGATGACGGCCCTCGCGCGGATTCATCTCGCGAGCGCCGGCTGGGCTCGTGAGCCCGCGCGGGTCGGACCGGCGCCGGCGATGATCCGCCGGATTGCCGCCGCGCGCGTGCTGCTCGCCGACCCGTGGGATCGGCCGCGCGCCACCGCCGCAAACCGCGATCCGCGCCACGATCGGATTGCCGACCGGCGGGCGATCGCCGCCGGCGTGATCGAGCCGGTGCGATTCCGTCGGCTCCTCGGCGCGATCGCGGTGATCGAGCCGGCGTTGACGCCCCTCCAGGCCGTCGTCCGCGACCTCCGCGCCGACCATGTGCTGTTCACCGTGGCACCGCCGCCACGCGCGGAGCCCGCGACGGTGTCTGGGATCGTCGACTTCCATGGTGCCGCCATCGACACCCCGGCAACCGACATTGCGAGACTCTTGGGGGATTGGGCAACGGGCGCAAGGGGCGTGGCGTGGGTCGATTGCTGGGAGTCGGCGCTCGACGCCTATGGCCGCGTCCGGCCGCTCCGTGCCGACCAGCGCACGCTGGTTGCGTGGTTGGCGGCGACGGCAGTCGTGTTTGGAATCGACCGCTGGTTTCGCTGGATCATCGACGAGAACCGCTCATTCGCCGCCAGCGGGCTCGTCGAGGCCCGGATCGATCGGCTGCTCACGCTCCTTCCCGAGGCGCTGGACCTGGTCGAGACGCTCCCGCCTCCCCGCTCGCACGCACGGGGCGAATCGGTTTGACCCTCGAAAAACGGGGCCCTTAGAATTTTTTGGATGCGTCCAGGTCCGTTGTTCAACCGAAAAGCATCGGCAGGTCCGTTCGCCCTGTCGCCGGTTCCCGCCATGCTTTTTGCGACCACCTCCGAGCGCTCCTCGCGGCGAACTTCCGCTGCGGCCGTTCGCCGCTTCGTCGTCCGGCAGGTGGGGGAAACCCTGTTCGGCGGGTTGTTGCTCGCCCTCGGGGCACTCGCGCTGGCCCTCTCGGTGGGGAGCGGCGTGGCCCCCGCGGCCGATCGTCAGCCGGCGGCGAAGGGGGCTGGCGCGATCGATCTGGGAGTGTTCGCTCCCGGTCTGGGGGTCGAGGGCGCTGCCGCGCCGCTCGCCGTGACTGCCGCCGTCGAGCCCCCGGCGGCCCCCGGACAGCCGAGCGTGTTGGTCGTCACGGCCGACCTCGCCGAGGGGTGGCACCTGTATGCGGTCGACCAGCCCCGCGGCGGGCCGCTGGCGACGCGGATCGAGGTCGACGGCGAAAGCGGCTGGACGGTCGCCGGGCCGTTCGTGCCCGAGGTGCCGGCCACGGCGCAGACGATAGGCGAGGGGTCGCCCTGGAAAGGCCTCACGATCCGTGAGCATTCGGGGCGGACCACGTGGCGGGCGCCGATCACCCCGACCCGGGCCGACGCCGGGGCGCCGCGCGGGAGCGTGACGGTGCAGCTCTGCCGCGACAATGCCTGCATTCCGCCTGAATCACACGAGTTCACTGCCGCCGCAGCGGCCGCCGTCGCGACGCGGCCCGCGGCCCTGCCGGCTGGCCCTCCCGCCGGCGCACCCGCGGCCCAACTGCTGGCGACGCACGTGCCGAAAACGGGCCATTCAGCCGTCGAGGCGGTGTTCACGACGACCGAGCCGCCCTACCGGCTCACCGTCCGACTCCTCCCCGAAGATGGCTGGCATCTCTACGCCCCCGCCGCCTCCGCCACGACGGCGGTCGGCCAGGGGAAGCCGACGGTCGTGTCGGCGACGCTGCCCGAGGGCGTTCGTCTCGCGGAAGTGCGGGCCCGTGGCGTGCGCGCTGCCGGATCGGCCGAACTGGCGGCGGCGGGCGCCGTCGAAGGGCCGATCGAGCTCGAGGCGGTGCTCGTCGCCGATGCCCCGCCCGCGCCCGGCGCGGCTTTCGAACTGCGGCTCGGGTTCCAGACCTGTGCCGACACCAGCTGCGATCCACCCCAGGGGGTGCGCCTGTCGGCGACGCTGCCTCCGTCGGGCTCGTCGCCGGGGATCGAGTTTGCCGCGCTGCGCTACGGCGAGGCCGCCCGCGGCGCGGTGCCGGTCGTCGCCGAGGCCGCCGCTGAGCCGGTCGAGCCGGCGGCGGGGACCCCGGAGCCGACGGCGGCCGCGGCGCCGCGTTCCGCCGGTCCCGAGATCGGTACCGGTCCCGCTGCGGCGCCGGCGCTCGTCGCTCCGCCGTCGTCGCTATCGCTCCCCTCGGCGCTCCTCTTTGGTCTGTTCGGCGGGCTGATCCTCAACCTCATGCCCTGCGTCCTGCCGGTCCTCGGCCTCAAGCTGATGTCGTTCGCCCAGCAGTCGGGGCGGGCCCGGCGCGAGGTGTTCCAGATGAATCTCTGGTACTGCCTCGGGGTGTATGCGGTGTTTTTCGCGCTGGCGACGGCCAGCGTCGCCGCCAATCTCGGCCTGGGAAGCGCCAACCTCGCCTGGGGCGAGCAGTTCACCTCGACGACGTTCAACATCGTGATGATCGGGATCGTGTTCGCCTTCGCCCTGGCGTTCCTCGGGATCTGGGAGCTGCCGATCCCGGGGTTCATCGGCGAGCAGGCCGGGCACGTGCAGTCGCGCGAGGGGCCGGTCGGGGCGTTTCTCAAGGGGGTACTGTCGACGGTCCTCGCCACCCCCTGCAGCGGGCCGTTCCTCGGGCCGGTGTTCGGATTCACGCTCACGCAGTCGACCGGCGTGACCTACGCCGTGTTCGGGGCGATCGCCACCGGCATGGCGCTGCCGTACATCGTCGTCGGGCTGTTCCCCGGCCTCGTCCGTTTCCTCCCCAGGCCCGGCGCCTGGATGGCGACGTTCAAGGAACTGCTGGGGTTCGTGATGCTCGGGACGGTCGCGTTCTTCTTCAGCTTTCTGGCGCGCGACTGGTTCGTGCCGACGTTCGTCCTCCTGATCGGGATCTGGATGGCCTGCTGGTGGGTCGGCCGTGAGCAGGAATCGCGTGGTGTGGCCGGCTTCGGCCGCTGGGTCCAGGCGGCGGCTCTCGGCGCCGCCGTCGGGGGCGCGGCCCTCCTCGGGCTCGCGCCGTCGTCGTCGGAGATCGAGTGGGAGCGGCCGTTCAGCCGGGCGCGGCTGGCGGCACTCCGCGAGTCGGGGCAGACGGTGATGGTCGACTTCACCGCCGACTGGTGCCTGACCTGCAAGATGAACCTCGCCAACGCGATCGAGACGCGGAAAGTCAGCGAGGCGATCAAGCGCAACCGCGTCGCACCGTTGCTCGCCGACTACACCGACGGCTCCGACGAGATCAAGCAGATGCTCGCCAGCCTCCAGAGCCGCTCGATCCCGGTCCTCGCGATCTTCCCCGGCGCCCGTCCCGGGGAGCCGCTGCCCGAGCCGATCGTGCTCCGCGACCTGATCACCGAGCGCGACGTGCTCGCCGCCCTCGAGGCGGCGGGGCCGAGTCGGTCGTCGGGACCCGAGGTCCGCGCCGCCGCCGCGCCGCGTGCCGCACCGGGCCGCTGACGCGCGCGTCAGGCGAAGCGGACGCGCTCGCCCGCGCCCGTCGCGGCCCGCACGCCGCCGATCACCCAGCTCTCGACGCCGTGATCGGCCAGCTGATCGCGGATGCTGTCGGCAAACCGCGCGGCGACGACCGTCACCATCCCGATCCCCATGTTGAACACGCGCTCCATCTCGGCGTCGGCGATCGTGCCACAGCGTTGCACCCAGCCGAACACCGGCGGCACGGTCCACGACCCGCGCTCGAGGACGATCTCCACTTCGTGCGGGACGATGCGGGCGAGGTTCTCGACCAGCCCGCCGCCGGTGACGTGGGCGATCCCGTGGACCGGCTGCTTGAGGCGGTAGTGGGAGAGCACGGCGCGGAGCGGGCGGGCGTAGAGGCGCGTCGGGGTCAGCAGCACCTCGGCGACCGTCGCACCGCCGCACTCGGCGACCCGGTCGCCGCACGACAGCCCGCCGAGGTCGAAGACCGCGCGGCGCACGAGGCTGTAGCCGTTGGAGTGCAGGCCGCTCGACGCCAGCCCGAGGACGACGTCGCCAGGCTGGATCTGCCGGCCGTCGACGAGCCGGCGGCGCTCGACGACGCCGACGCAAAACCCGGCCAGATCGTATTCGCCGGGGTGGTACATGTCGGGAAGGATCGCCGTCTCGCCGCCGACCAGGGCGCAGTCGCAGGCCACGCAGGCGTCGGCGATCCCCGCCACGATCCGTTCGATGAGGGCCGGATCGTCGGCGGCGAGGGCGATGTAGTCGAGGAAAAACAGCGGCTCGGCGCCGGTGCAGAGGGCGTCGTTGACGCTCATCGCCACCAGGTCGATGCCGACGGTGTGGTGGATCCCGGCGGCGACGGCGACCTTGAGCTTGGTGCCCACGCCGTCGGTGCACGACACGAGCAGCGGGTCGCGGTAGCCCCGGGCGAAGATCCCCGGCAGGTCGAGGTGGAACAGGGCGGCGAAGCCCCCCTCGGGGCTGACGACGCGCGGGCACTGCGTCCGCCGCAGATGGGCGGGAAGGCGCGACATCGCGTCGGCGTAGGCCTCGAGGTCGACGCCGGCGCTGGAATAGGTGGCTCCGCTCACCCCCGCATCATCGCCGCGCCGGCCCGGCCCGCAAGCCCCGGCGTGGGCGCGGCGGCGAGGGTATCCTCGAACCGATGCGACGCTCTTCTGGCCCGACGCCCCCGCGGCGTCCCCGCGACACTCCCGTGCTCGAGTTCAGCTACCCGCTGCCGTACGGCGCGGTGGTCCACGACGGCGCCGCAGGCGGCCGCGCCGGGGTGCAGTTCGCCATCTACAGCCGGTCGGCGACGGCCCTCCGCGTCCTCCTCTACGACTCGGTCGCCGCTGCCGAGCCGGCCGAGGTGATCGAGTTCGACCCCGCGCGTGACCGGTGGGGTGACATCTGGAGCCTGTTCGTCCCCGGGCTCGGCCCGGGGCAGCTGTACCATTTCCAGGCCGACGGCCCCTGGGATCCGGCACGCGGGCAGCGCTTCGACGGCACGGCGCGGCTGATCGACCCCTACGCCCGCGCCCTCGCCGGCCGGTTCCTCCACCACGGCGACGGGATCGTGCGCCCGCCGAAGTGCGTGGTCGTCGACGACGCCTTCGATTGGCAGGGGGATCGTCACCTCCGCCGTGAGCTTGCCGACACGGTGATCTACGAGCTCCACGTCGGTGGCTTCACCCGCAGCCCGACCAGCGGCGTGGCGGCGCCGGGCACCTACCTCGGCGTGATCGAGAAGATCCCCTACCTCAAGAGCCTCGGGGTCACGGCGGTCGAGCTGATGCCGGTCCACGAGTATCCCGACGAACCGATGCGCGGGCTGCCCGGCGAGCGCGGCAACTACTGGGGCTACGATCCGCTGGCGTTCTTCTCCCCGCACCGCGGCTACGCGGCCGGCAGCACGCCGGGCTGCCAGGTGCACGAGTTCAAGGAGATGGTCCGCGCCCTCCACGCGGCGGGCATCGAGGTGATCCTCGACGTCGTCTTCAACCACACCGCCGAGGGCAACGAGGCCGGGCCGACGCTGTCGTTCAAGGGGTTGGAGAACCGCGTCTACTACATGCTCGGCGACGGGGGGGCGTCGTACCGCAACTACAGCGGCTGCGGCAACACCGTCAACGGCAATCACCCGATCGTCCGCGAGCTGATCTTCCTCTGCCTCCGCCACTGGGTCCACAACTTCCACGTCGACGGGTTCCGGTTCGACCTGGCGAGCATCCTCTCGCGCGACCGCAACGGCGAGATGCTCCCCAACCCGCCGGTCGTCGAGATGATCACCGAAGACCCGTTGCTCGCCGACACGAAGGTCATCGCCGAGGCCTGGGATGCCGCCGGGGCCTACCAGGTGGGGTCGTTCGCCAGCCTCCGGTGGGCGGAGTGGAACGGCCGCTACCGCGACGACGTGCGGCGCTTCTGGCGCGGCGACCATGGCCAGACCGGGCACTTCGCCACGCGCCTCGCCGGGTCGAGCGACCTGTACGGCGACGACGGCCGCCAGCCCTGCCACAGCATCAACTTCGTCACCTCGCACGACGGCTACACGCTCGCCGATCTGGTCGCCTACCGCGACAAGCACAACCAGGCCAACGGCGAGGGGAACCGCGACGGCGACAACAACAACTTCTCCGACAACCACGGGGTCGAGGGACCGACCGACGCGGCCGACGTGATCGCCCTCCGCCGCCGCCAGCAGCGGAACCTCGTCGCCACGCTGCTCCTCTCCCAGGGCGTGCCGATGCTGCTGGCCGGCGACGAGGCGGGCCGCACCCAGCGCGGCAACAACAACGCCTGGTGCCAGGACAACGACGTCAGCTGGTTCGACTGGCGGCTCGTCGACGGCAACGCCGACCTGCTCCGTTTCGTGCGCGAGCTGGTGGCCTTCCGCCGCGGCAACCCGACACTCCGCCGCCGCTCGTTCCTCCAGGGGGGGGCGAGCAGTTCCGGCGCCCTCCCCGACGTGGAGTGGTTCGCTGCCGACGGCGGGCCGATCGACTGGTACGCGGCCGACGCCGCGCTGACGTGCTTCCTCGGGGCCCCGGAGGCGCCGGAGAGCGCGGCGGGGGGAGAGTCGGCCGGGATGCCCCGGCACCTGCTCCTGTTCGCCAATGCCGGCGGGAGTCCGCGCCAGTTCCGCGTGCCCTCGAGCGGCCCGATCCCGCGGCTCTCGTGGCGGCTGTTCATCGACACCTCCCGGCCGGCGCCCGGCGACATCCACGCCGACGGCCGTGGGCCGCTTGTCGACCCGAGCGTGCCCCTCGACCTCGCGCCGCGGAGCCTCGCCTGTTTGGTCGCTGATCCGGGGTGGGAAATGCCGATTCTCGTTGCGGGACGACCGGGCTGAGGGGTATCCTGCAATCCAGTTGCCGTCACGGGCCGCCGCTGCGGCCGAGTACCGGGGAACCGATCATGCCTCGTCTGTCACAGTCGCCTCGATTCGTCTCCGCTGCCGCGGCCGCCGTGGGTGCCGCCATCCTCTTCGCCGGCTGCACCGATCAGGCCACTCCCCCGAAGCCGGTCGGGCCGCCGATCGCGGTCAAGCAGTCCGGGGCGGCCCACGACCATGACCATGAACATGACCACGATCACGGCCACGACCATGCCAAGCCCGGCAGTGCCGCCGAGCACGCGCATCCCACCACCCTCGCCGCCGCGGTCACCGAACTGCGTGAGCTGGTCGGCAAGGTGAAGGAAGCCCTCGCCGCCGGCGACCGTGACAAAGCCGACGGTCCGGTGCATGCCGTCGGTCATCTGCTCGAGGACATGGAGGGGCTGGTGGCGAAGGCCAAGCTCCCGGCGGAGCGCGAAGCGGCGGTGAAGACGGCGCTCGGCGAGATCTTCGCCGCGTTCGACGCCCTCGACACGGCGATCCACGGCGCTGCCGACAAGCCGGTGGAGTTCGCGCCCCATGCGGAGGCGATCGAGAAGGCGATCGGCGTGCTCGGCGAGGGAACCTGACGGAAAGGAGTCTGTCATGACGGACACGGGATTCGTGAACGACGGTGCGGGAGGATGGGGGGCCGGTGGTCGCGTCACACGGCGCGTGGCGGTCGCGCTGCTCGTGGCGATCGCGCTGCTCGTGGCGGTCCTGCCGACAGTGGCGCGGGCCGACGTCGATCCAGCGGCGGCCCGCAGCCGGCTGGTGAAGGCCGCCGAGCCTGCCGGCGCGGTGAGCCCCTCGGCTGCCAAGGCGAAGCTCTCCACCACACCGCAGCCGATCGTCGTCGCCGGCCGGATCGGGGCGAAGGGGATGGAGCCGTTTCTCGACGGCAAGGCGTCGTTCGTCCTCCTCGAGATCCCGGCCGATGACCATGGCGCGAAGCCCGGTCACGATGCCGACAACTGCCCGTTCTGCAGGAAGCGGTCCGCCAACGCCCCGATGGTCGCCGTCCAGTTCCTCGGCGACGACGGCAAAGTGCTGCCGCTCGACGCCCGGAAGCTGTTCGGCGTGGCCAAGGGGGCCGACGTCGTCGTCACCGGCAAGGCGGTGTTCGACCCGAAGCTGCCGATCCCGGTGATCCAGCTGACCGCCGACGGGATCCACGTCCGCGCCGCCCCGGCGAAGTGACGGCGCTTCCCGGGCCGAGTCCCCCCGCAACGGCTCAGATCAACCGCAGCCGGCTGGCCAGTAAGGCAGCCTGCTCGTAGGCCCGGTGCGTGATCGGGTGGTTGTAGTACCACAGCCGCGGCACGACCGGCTCCGGCCGCCGCGCACCCCGCGGCACCCCCTCGCAGTGCTCGAACCGGAATCCCTCCTGCTCGAATACGAGCCGCGCCCGGGCCAGATGGCACTCGTTGACGACCAGCGTGCAGCGCGGCAGCGGCCACCGCGCGTGCGCGGTGAGCCAGTCGCGCAACAACGTCGCGTTGCCGCGGGTGTCGACGTACCGCGTTGTGGCGGTGGCGAACGAGGTGATCCCGTACGCCGGCCCGAGCGCGTCGAGGAAGCGGTGGGCGACGGCTTGCTCGGTCTCGGCCTGGCCGAAGGTGTTGGCCGGGGCGAGATACACCTCGTCGTGGGCGCCAGCCAGCGCGTGGCAGCGCTCGAGTACCGTCTCGAAGACCCACGACGGCCGGGTCAGCCGATCGGCGCGCGGCCGTGCGGCGAGCCCCTCGGGGACGACGACGAAGTTCCTGCCACCCTCCATGAGCGCCGTTGTGCTCCGCGCCGGACCGCTCCGCGGCGTCAGCGGACGACCCGCGCGCCGCCGCCGGCGATCTGCTTCTCGACCTCGGCCCGGGTCGCCATCGAGGTGTCGCCGGGGGTCGTCGAGGCCAGGGCGCCGTGGGCGGCTCCGTACTCGACCGCCCGATGCGGGTCGTTGAACTCGAGGAATCCGAAGATCAGTCCGCTGGCGAAGCTGTCGCCGCCGCCGACGCGGTCGAGGATCTCCATCTCCGGGTATTTGCGGCTGTCGTGGAACGTGCCGTCGTGCCAGAGGATCGCCGACCAGTCGTTCTTCGTCGCCGACACCACCCGGCGGAGCGTCGTGGCCGCGACCTTGAAGTTGGGATACTCCTCGACCGCCGTGGCGATCATCGCCTTGAACGCGTCGGCCTCGATCGCCGTCAGGCCGTGATCGACCCCCTTGACCTCGAACCCCAGGCAGGCGGTGAAGTCCTCCTCGTTGCCGATCATCACGTCGACGTGGCGGGCGATCGCCCGGTTGACCTCGCGGGCCTTGGCCAGCCCGCCGATGCTCTTCCACAGGCTCGGCCGGTAGTTGAGGTCGTAGGAGACGATCGTGCCGTGGCGCTTGGCGGCCTCGACGGCCTCGATCGTGAGCCGCGCCGTCGACTCCGAGAGGGCGGCGAAAATCCCGCCGGTGTGGAACCAGCGCACCCCGATCGAGCCGAACAGGCGGTCCCAGTCGACGTCGCCCGGCTTGAGCTGGCTGGCGGCGGTGTTGCCGCGGTCGGGCACGCCGACGGCGCCGCGGATCCCGAACCCGCGCTCGGTGAAGTTGAGCCCGTTGCGGACGCTGCGGCCGATGCCGTCGTCGGCACGCCAGAGGACGAAGTCGGTGTTCACGCCCCCCTGGAGGATGAAGTCTTCGATCAGGTGGCCGACCTCGTTGTCGACGAAGGCGCTGACCAGCGCCGTCTTGAGCCCGAAGCACTTCCGCAGTCCACGGGCGACGTTGTATTCCCCGCCCCCTTCCCAGGCGTGGAACTGCCGGGCCGTGCGGATCCGCCCCTCGCCGGGGTCGAGGCGGAGCATCACCTCGCCGAGTGAGACCTGGTCGAAGCCGCAGCGTTCACGGGGCTTGAGCGGGAGGGACATGGGCACTCCTCAGGGGGCCGCGGGGGAAATTGTTCAGGCGGTCGCCAGGGGCGCCGGGTCGAGCGCCGGGAGGCCGGCCTCGCGGGCGATGTCGTTGAGGGCCTCGACCTCGGCCGACGAGAACAGCAACCCGCCGGCCGCGCCGGCACGCCGCGCCGCCCGGGCCTCGACCTCGCCGGGGAGGAGGCTCCGGTCGTTGCCATGGCCGCGGATGTCGGCGAGGACCGCCGCGACGTTGGCGGCCTGGTCGCGGCCGGCGGCGAACGCTCCGCCGCTGACCGCATCGGGATGGATCACCTGGAAGAAAAAGCAGCAGGAGTGCTTCTCCCCCGGGGCGGCCGGGGCCCGCGGCCGGCTGCGGATCGTCGGCAGCGAGCCACCGATGAACGCGGCGACCAGCTCGTTGATCAGCGACAGGCCGTAGCCCTTGTGGTCGCCGAACGGCACCAGCGCCGCCACCGCGTCGGGATCGGTGGTCGGGCGTCCCTGGGCATCGACCGCGGCGCCGGGAGGGAGCGGTTTCCCTTCGCGCTTGAGCTGCTGCACGCGCCCCATCGCGATCACGCTGGTCGCCCAGTCGACGACCACCGGAAACCCGACCGCGGCCGTGGTCGGGAAGCCCCAGGAGTGCGGGTTGGTGCCGAGCGTGGGGAACGCCCCCTGGAACGGCACCACCTCGGCCAGCGACGCGGTGCAGTTGGTGTAGGCGAGGTAGCCGCGCCGGGCGGCCTCCATGACGTAGCCGCCCCCCCACAGGTAATGGAAGGCGTTGTCGACGCTGACGATGCCGATGCCGTGGCGGTCGGCGAGGCGGATGCAGGTCTCGATCGCCTCCCAGGCGACGGCCTGGCCGAGCTTGCGGCCGGCGTCCCAGACTTCGGCGGCGTCGAACCGGCCCGGCAGCTGGCGGATCGCCGCTCCCGGCACGCAGCCCCCCTGCCGCGAGCCGAACATCTCGTCGAGATGCAGCGCCTTGATCGCGTTGTGGGTCCGGATCCCGTGGGTCGTCGCCGCGGTCGCGAGCCGCGCGGCGGCGGCGGCCTCCGCCGCGTCGAACCCACGCGCCCGGTAGGCGCCGGCGACGAGCGCCTCGTGGGCCTCCACCGGGACGACGTGGAACGTCTCTGCCATGATCGCGCTGCCTCCTCCTGCCCCGCGCGGGCCCCGCCTCAGCCGAACGCGCGGACGGGCACCTGGGGGTTGACCTGGGCCAGCGGCGCTTCGCCGCGCAGCGCGCGGACGAGGTTGGTGACCGCCGCCATCGCCTGCCGCTGCACGCTCTCGAGCGTCCGCGAGCCGACGTGCGGCGTGACGACGCAGTTGGGCAGCCGCAGGAGCGGGTGGTCGGCCGGCGGCGGCTCCTCGTCGAGGACGTCGGTGCCGTAGCCGCGGAGGCGGCCGGAGCGCAGCGCGTCGACGACCGCCGCGGTGTCGACGATCTCGCCGCGGGCGCAATTGATCACGATCGCGCCCGGCTTCATCGTCGCGATCGACGCCGCGTTGACGAGGTGCCGCGTCTCGGGGGTGAGGTTGGTGTGCAGCGAGACGTAGTCGGCGGCGGCGAGCAGCTCGGCGAGCGTCGCGGACCGGGCGACGCCATGGTCCCGGGCGAAGTCGTCGTCCCAGAACACGTCGTGGGCGATCACCGGCATCCCGAACGCCCGGGCCCGGATCGCAACCTCCTTGCCGATCCGGCCGAGGCCGACGATTCCGATCGTCTTGCCGAGCAGTTCCCGGCCGGTCTGCCGCTTCCAGCCCCCGGCCCGCGTCGAATCGGCGTGGAACAGGAGGTGCTTCTCGAGCGACAGCAGCAGCAGGAAGGCATGCTCGGCGACCGTGGTGTGGTTGACCCCGGGGGTGAACAGGACCGGGATCCCCAGTTCGGTGCAGCGGGCGACGTCGATCTTGTCGACGCCGATGCCGTATTTGCTCACCACCTTCAGCCGCGGCGCCGTCGCGTCGAGGACGCGGCGGGTGAGCATGTCGTCGCCGCAGATCGTGGCGTCGGCGTCGGCGAGGGCGGCGAGCGTCGCCTCCTCGGAGAGCGGCCCACGGGCGGTGACCACCTCCCAGCCGGTGGCGGCCAGCGCCGCGTGATGCTCCCCCGGCGTGTCCTGGAACGAGGTCGTCGTGAGGAGGATCCGCGGCGTCTTCATCGCGTGTTCGGCGGGGTTGCTGGCCGGCGGCCGCAGCGGCTGACGAGCGGATGGTAATACCGCACCGCGCCGGCGAGCGTCAAACCGCGCGCGGCCGCTGCGACCGCGGCCCGGCCGGTCATGGCGCTCCCCCGGGGGTGCGCCGCGCCGCGTCGGCGGTGAGCAGGCGGGCGCGCGTGCCGTCCCAGTGGTGGACGGCGCACACCAGCCCGTCTCCGGCACCCGCGCCGGTGGTCCCGCTGCGGTGCAGCCAGAGGACCGCGTCGGTCGGCGCGCCGAGCCAGGCGAACTCCGCCTGCCGCGGCTCCGGGAGCCCGCGCTTGATCCAGCTCCAGTGGTTGACGTGGTGGCGGTGGCCCTCGTCGGGCCGCCAGCGCGAGAAATAGCGGAACTCGAGCTCCGTGACGGCGATCACGCTGCCGGGGGGGACGGCGAGGAGTGCCCGGGACGTCGCCGGCAGGCCCCAGGGGTTGGTCATGACGACGACCACCGGATCGGGATCGACGTCCGTGCGCTCGGCCAGCGCCGTGCGGTGGCGGCGCAGCACGGCGAGATCGTGGTCGAGGAACCGCCGCAGATGGTCCACGAGGATCGCGTCGTGGGCGGCAGCCTCCGCAGCGACCATCGGGACTGCCCGCGCGGGCCGGGCAGCCCGATGGTCGTCAACGAAGCGGGCCAGATCGTCGGCCCACTGCCGGGTGAGGGGAAACATGAGAGGCAGGCGGCTCCGGCGCGGCCGCCCCCCACAGGGCTCAGCGGCCGAGGAAGCGCTGCCGCAGCCACTCGTTCTTGCGGCGCTCCAGCTCGATCAGCTTGGCGATCGGACCGTTGCGCTGGGCACGGACGGCACGCGTGCCCTGGGCCTGAGCCTGGGGGGCGGACGCCAACATGATAAGGACCGTGGCAATCGTCGACAGGACGAGCAACCGACGCATGGGGAGACTCCTTCGAACAGGCTTTGGGGGGGACCGACCGGACCGGCGGCGCGACGGCGGGCGAGGCACCTTTGGGGGGAAGCCCGCCGACACCCCGGGGGCGGGGAGGCTGTCGACCGCGTGACCGAAGGGATCGGCGCGGCGCCGGCCGCCACTCAAGCGCCGACCGGCGGCGCGGTGCCCGAGGCACGATCGCCAGCGGGCGCAGAAGCGCCAGCCGAGGATTCCCCAGCACCCCCGGCAGAACCGTTGCCACAGGCCGGCCGCCGTCACCGCGCCGCCAGGGGATCCTCGGGCCAGGCGTGCTTCGGATAGCGCCGGGCCAGCTCGCGCCGCAGTCCCGGATAGGTGGTCCGCCAGAATCCCGCCAGGTCGGAAGTCACCTGGCGCGGCCTCTGATCGGGGCCGAGCAGCTGCAGGACCACCGCGACGCGTCCGTCGGCGATCCGCGGGGATTCGGCGAGCCCGAAGAAGTCCTGGATCCGGGCCGCGACCTGTGGCTGACCGCCGGCGGGATAGTCGACGCGCGTTCGCCGCCCCGCCGGCAGCGCGATCGTGTCGGGTGCCAGCCGGTCGACGAGGTGGAGCCGGTCATGACCGACGAGGGCCTCGAGGCGCGGCCGCCAGTCGGCGGTGGCGACGTCGTCGAGCGATTCGAGGCCCCGGCAGATGTCGGGCAGCAGGCCGGCGAGTTGCCCGTCGTCGAGCGGCGGGAGGCCGAGGTCGGGAACGAGTCCGGCAAGCCAGCGGACCCGGGCGCGGAAGCGCCCCGGCGCCGAATCGGCTGCCGGGAAACAGCGCTGTGCCTGGGCCAGCGCCTCGGCGGCAAGGACCGCGGCCGCCTCGGCGGCAAGGCCGGCGCCGACCGGCAGCGGCGCCTCGTCGAGTACGAGATCGATCCACCGCGTCCGCCGCCGTCCGGCGACGCGGCGCCGGCCCGGGTCGAAGACGATCTCGTCGGCGGAATGGAGATTGGCCGCCGTGGTCGGGTCGTCGAGCCAGGCGCGCTCGACGGCGGTTGCCAGCCGCGTCCGCGCCTCGCCCCGCGCGTCGTCGATGTCCACGGCAAGGAACAGCGCTTCGTGGCTGACGCGCGACGGCTCGGTGAGGCGCACGCCGCGCCCGCCGACGAGCGTGCCCCTGTCTCCCGACCCGGCGCGGAGGCGCGCGAGCCGGTCGGGAAACGCCACCAGCAGGCAGCGTGCCAGCGCCTCGCGCGGGTCGGCGCTCCGCGGGCCGAGCGGGCCGGGTGCCATCCGGAACAGCTGCTCGGCGGCGCGGAGGACCGCCCGGGCCGCCGGCGGGTGGGGCTCGAGGGCGGGATCGTCGGCGGCAGCGCCGGCATGAAACGCCTGGAGGGCGATGACGCGGTCGGCGACGTCGCAGCGTGAGCGCACCTGGCGCCTGTCGCGCGGGCCCCCTCCGGCATGGGCGGCGCGGCGGAACGGATCCCGGTCGGAGACGAGCGCCGCCGCGATCGAGGCTTCCCGGAGCACGCCCCGCGCCGCCCCCTCGATCAGCATCCGGCCGAGCCGGGGATGGGTCGGGAGCCGCACCATCTCGCGTCCCTGTGCGGTCACGCGCCCGTCGGCATCGACCGCGCCGAGGCGCTCGAGCACCCGGCGGGCGGTCGCCAGGGCCTCCTCGGAGGGGCGATCGAGCCAGGGAAAGTCGGTCGCCTCGCCGAGTGTTTCGAGCCAGAGGAGCGGCCCGGCGAGGTCGCTGCGGAGGATCTCGGGGGTCTCGGCGGCGGGGCGGCCAGCGTGCTCCGCCTCGGTCCACAGCCGCACGGCTCGCCCCGGCCCCGTGCGCCCCGCGCGGCCGGCGCGCTGGTCGGCGGCGGCCCGCGAGATGCCCACCAGCTCGAGGCGCGGCAGACCGGTCGCCGGATTGACGACCAGCTGCCGTGCCAGACCCGAGTCGACCACCGCGGTCACGCCGGGAATCGTCAGCGACGTTTCGGCGACGTTGGTCGCGAGGATGATCTTTCGCCGGCCGGTCTCGGCCAGCGCCGCGTCCTGGCGCTCGGGGGGGAGGTCGCCGTGGAGCGGGAGGAGGTCGTGGCCGCCGCGCGCGGCGAGTCCGTCGAGATCGCGCTGGCAGGCGGCGATCTCACCGACTCCCGGCAGGAAGACGATCACGTGCCCGGGCGTGCGCCCGAGTGCCTCTTCGACGGCCGGCCGCACCATCTCGACCAGCTCGCGGCGCGGCCCGCGCCCGTGGTGGACGACCTCGACCGGAAACATCCTCCCGGCCGCCTCGATCACCGGGCAGCCCCCGAGCGCAGCCGCCACCGGGCCGGCCGCGAGCGTGGCGCTGGTGACGACGACCCGCAGGTCGGGCCTGAGCGACTCGCGGACGCGGCGCAGGAGACCGAACACGAGGTCCATCTCCACCGAGCGCTCGTGAAACTCGTCGAGGACGACGGCGCCGGTGCCCGGCAGCGCGATGTCGTCGAGGAGCCGGCGGAGGACGATCCCGGTCGTCTCGACGAACAGCCGCGTGGCCCGCGACGTGCAGGTGTCGAAACGCACCTGGTAGCCGACCTCGTCGCCGAGCGCGCCGCCGCGGAGCCGCGCGATCTGTGCCGCCACCGCCCGGGCCGCGAGGCGCCGCGGCTGGACGAGGATCACCGCGGCGCCCCCGAGGTCGTCGACGAGCGCCGCCGGCACCAGCAGCGTCTTGCCCGATCCCGGCGGGGCGACGACCACCGCCGCACCGCCGCGCGACGCGGCGACGACGTCGTCGAGCACCGCGCGGACGGGCAGGTCGGCCGCCCACGGCGGCAGCGGTTCCCGTGGCGGGGGCTGGTTCATCACGGCGGCCGTTCGTCAGGCGTCACAGTCGCGGCTTCGCCGGCAGGCTCGGGGGCAGGCAGCCGGGCGCGCCGCGGACCTTCAGCCGGCGTGTGAACGCGCCGGTGTCGGTGGTCGCCACGACGGAGTCGAACTCCGGTCCGCCGAAGGCCACGCTCGTCGGCCGTGCGCCGTCGGGCAGCGGCAGGATCACGTTCACGCGCCCCGCCTGATCGCAGACCTGCAGCCCCATGGCGGTCGCCACCCAGAGGCGCCCGTCGCGGTCGACGGCGAGCCCGTCGGCGCCGGCGTCGTCGCTCGTGTCGGGCACGTGGAGGTGGAAGTATTTCTGCCCGTCGGCGAGCGTGCCGTCGGCGGCCACGACGAAGCTGTGGACCCAGTGCGACGCGCCGTCGGCGACATACAGCAGGTTCTGGTCCGGCGACAGACAGACGCCCGTGGCGACTGCCGGACCGGGAAGCGTGGCGACGACGCGCGGCGCCTCTTCCGCGGCCGGGATGAAGACGACGCGCGAGGGTGTTTCGGGGCCGGTGCCCGCCAGCGTCGCATACAGGCTGCCGTCGGCGCGCACGGCGAGGGCGCCGACGCGCCCCGGTGGCAGCTGGGCCAGCGGCCGCGCCCGCCCGGGCTCGCACACCACCAGCGTCACCTGCCGGCGCCCGTCGGGCGCCGGGGCCGGCTCCTGGGCGACGACGAGCGTCCCGTCGGGACGCCAGATCTGGGCCGAGCTGACCATCCCGGGCGGTGTGGCGACGAGCGGCCCGCCGTCGCGCGGCGTGCTGCCGGGGAGTCCGATCTCCGTCCAGGTCGTCTCGGCCCGCCCCACGCCGTCGACCGTCTTGGTTTCCCGGTGGAAGAGCGCCGGGCGACCGGTCGGATCGACGGTGGCGGCAAACCCGGCGAGGCTCGTCGCCCGTTCCCATCCGCTCCCGCCGGCGGCGACGATGTCCTGCAGTTGGCTGCTCCCCGCGCCGCGTGCGACCGGCTGCGGCCAGTCACGCCACAGCCACTCGACGGCGGCGGGAAACAGCTCTGTGGCATGTTTGCCGTTGTGGCCGCCATCGCCCCACTCGTGGCGCACGTCGTAGCCGGCGAAGGAGAGCGAGCGCTCGAGCGCCTGGTTGGCGATCCACCAGTCGCCGCCGTAGATGTTGAGGTCGTTCGATCCCCCCTGGAGGAAGATCCGGATCGGTTTCGGCTCGGTCTTGCGCACGAGCGTCGCATAGCCGTGGCCACCGCGGAGGCCGACGTAGGTGCCGATCCCGCTGAACACGCGCGTGAAGGCGTCGGGGCGCTCCCAGGCGGCGGTGAAGGCGGCGATCGCGCCGCTGCTGGTGCCGGCGATCGCCCGGTCGTTGCCGGCCCTGGAGAGGACGATCTTCCTCCCGTCCGAGGTCGTGCGTTTCTCGACGTCGGGGAGCAGTTCGTCGAGAAGGAAGCGGGCGTAATCGCCGCCGAGGCCGTCGTATTCGTAGCTGCGGTTGAACCGGTCGAGGGCGTCCGGCCGGGCCGCCCTGACGCGGCCGTGCATCACGAACACGCCGATCGTGACCGGCATCTTCTTTTCGTCGATCAGCCGGTCGAAGACCTTCGGGGCGTCGAACTGGATCCCGTCCTGGTTGACATGGACGCAGGCCGGCGTCGTGCCGTCGTACTGCCGCGGGACGTAGACCCAGTAGTCACGGAACGTGCCGGGGAAAATCCGGCTGTTCTCGAACGAGAACTGGAGCACCTCGCCGGCCGGGGGGTCGGCGAACGCGGCCTGCCCGCAGGCTGCCGCGGCGGCCAGCGCGACTCCCACCGCCAGCCGCGCCGTCGCCTGCGCGACGGTGGCGGGGCGCGGCGCGAAGACCCGCGACCGGGGGAACGACGCTGCCAGGGAACGCACGGGGAAAGACATCGCTGCAGGCTCCGGGATGGGACGATGGCGGCGGTGGCCGGCCGCGGTCGACGCGCCGCCGGGCGCTGTCCGGATCGGACCGGGAGGCAGTATCATGCACGAGCCTGTCCCCGCCCAGCGTCGCGATCGTTTCCAGCCCCTCGAGCGCTCCGGTGAGTGCGATGCCTGTGGTGTCCGTTCCGCCCCGGGGCGTGGGGGGTCGTCGTCCCGGCCGCCGCAGCCTCGTGGTCCGTGCCGCAGCCTGCCTGGCGCTGGTGCTCGCCGCCGGTGCCGGCGCCGCGGAGCCGGTGCCGAGCGTCGCCGCGCGGGCGGCCTATGCATCGGCCGCCGCACTGCAAAATCGGGGTGCCTGGGATCTGGCGGCACAGGAGTGGCAGGCGCTGCTCCGCGACCATCCCGCCGACGCGCTCGTCGCCAAGGCGCAGTACCAACTCGGGATCTGTCGCGCGAAGCTCGGCGACTGGCCGGCGGCGGCCGAAGCCTTTCGCGGGGTCGTGACCCAGGCCGGTGCCGACGCCGAGACGGTGGCGCTGGCCCGCTTCGAATGGGCCAAGGGCACGCTCGTCGCCGCCCAGGCGACCGCGGTGCCGGCCGACTACGGCGCGGCCGCCGCGTTGCTCGGCGAGACGGTCGCCGCCGGAGTCCCGCCGGGCCTCGACACCGAGGCCCGCTGGTACCTCGGCGAGGCCCGCTGGCAGGCCGGTGATCGGGAGGGTGCGCTGGCGGCGTGGCGCGAGGCCGCCGCGCCGATCCCCGACTCGCGTGCCGCCGCCACGCCCCGTCTCGCCGACGTCCTCCATTCGTTGGGCGTGGCCGAAGCGGAGGCCGGCGACGGGAGTGCGGCGCTGGCGACGCTCGGCCGGTTCGCGAAGCTGTTCCCGGCGCATCCGCTCGCCGCCGACGTGGCCCTCCGCCGTGCCGATCTGCTCGTCGCCGACGATCCACGCGCCGCCGAGAAGCTCCTCCTGCCATTGGCGAGCGGACCGCGCGCCGACGCCGCGCTCGAGCGGATCGGCGCGGCGCGATGGAAGGCGGCCGATTGGAAGGGGGCCGCGGAAGCCTATGGCCGCCTCGCCGATCGCCACGCCGATTCGCCGCTCGCCGCCCGTGGCGCGCTCCTCGCCGCGCGGGCGCTCACCGCCGCCGGCGATACGGGGGCGGCACGGGCGCGGCTGATGAAGCTCGTCGGGTCCGGCGCCCCGATCGCATTGGAGGCGGCCGCCGAGCTGTCGCGGGTCGAATTGGCCGAGGGCCGCGCCGCCGAGGCGCTCGCCGCGGCCGAGCGCGGTCTCGGGCTTGCCGTAGGGGTTCCGTCGGCCGCACCCGCTGGCGTCGCCGCGCTCCACTTGGCGAGGGCCGACGCGCTATGGGAGCTCCCCGATCGCCGTGCCGATGCCGAGGCCGCTTACCGGAAGGTGGTCGGCGACCACCCCGGCGACGGCGCCGCCGCCAGTGCGCGGGCCGTGCTCGCCCTCGCCGCGCTCGAGGCGGGGCGGACGGCCGAGGCCATTTCGGAGACCGACGCGCTGCTCGCCGCCGCCCCGGCAGGCGACCCGCTCCGGATCGACGTCGCCGCGATCCGCGCCGAGGCGCTGCTCGCCTCGGGCGACACGGCGGCGGCCGTGAACGCGTTCGCACGGCTCGCCGAGGACCATCCCGCCGACGCACGCACCGGCGCCTGGCTCGTGCGCCAGGCCGCCGCGCTCGGCGCCGGCGGC
This sequence comes from Planctomycetota bacterium, assembly GCA_016872555.1. NCBI lineage: Bacteria > Pseudomonadati > Planctomycetota > Planctomycetota bacterium. The sequence goes on along the minus strand of VGZO01000018.1, from coordinate 39,005 downwards.
GACTGGAAGGCGGCCCGCGACCAGCTCGCCCGCGCCCTGCCCGCTCTCGACCAGACCCGCCCCGGGCCCGAGGCCCGTGCCGAAGCGCTGTTGCTCGAGGCGACCGCGGCGGTCGAGCTCGGACAGCCGCGCGACGCCCTGGTGATCCTCGAGCGGCTCGCCCGCGCCGTTCCGCCGGGGACGCGCGCCGTCGACCGCGACCTGCTCGCGATCCGCGCCCGGCTCGACGGGGGCGATGCGGCGGGGGGGCTCGAGCTCGCCGAGCGGCTCGCGGCGGGCCGCGTGCCGGAGGGCTCGCGCGAGCAGGTGGCGTTCCGACTCGGCCAGGCGCGGATGGCGGCCGGCCGCGCCGAGGAGGCGCTCGAAGCGTTCGCCGAGGTGCTGCGCCTCGCGCCGCAGGGCCCGCGGGCGGCGCCGAGCCTGACCGCGTCGGGCTGGTGCCACGAGCGCGCCAGTCGGCTCCCGGAGGCGATCGCCGCGTGGACGGCTGCGATCGAGCGCTATCCTGCTTCGTCAGCGGCGACGTCGGCGTTGCTGGCCCGGTCCGACGCCCGGGCCCGCTCGGGTGATCCGGCCGCCGGGCTCGCCGACGCCGAGCGCCTGCTGGCAGCCCATGGCGACGGCAGCAGGCCGCTCGATCCGCGCGCGCTCGGCGAAGCGCGGCTGGTGGCCGCCACCTGCCTGACCGCGGTCGGCCGCGCGGGAGAGGCGCTGGCGCTGCTCGACCGGCTCGTCGGCGACGACCCGGGTTTTCCCGCCGGTGATCGCGTCTGCTGGGAACGGGGCCTGGCGGCGCTCGCGGCTGGGGATCCGACGGCGGCCGAGGAATCGTTCACGAGGCTCGTCGATACCTTCCCGCGTAGCCCGCTGGTGGCGGCCGCGTGGCTCGAGCGCGGCGAGATCGCCTTCCTCGACGACCGCCCCGATGCCGCTGCCGCCGCCTACGAGAAAGCACTCGCCGCGGCGCCGCCGGCGGGTGCGGCGATCGCCGAGCAGGCCCGCCACAAGCTCGGCTGGGTCCACACCCTGCGTGGCGACCATGCCGCGGCAGCCGCGCAATTCACCCGGCAGATCGCCGCGGCACCGCAGGGGCCGTGGGCGGTGGACGGCCGGGCACTGCTCGGCCAGTCGCTGTTCGCCCTCGGACGCGTCGACGAGGCGCGCAAGGCGCTCGCCGAGGCGCTCGCCGAGCCGGAGCGGATCTCGAGCGACGGCCTCCGCGCGGTGACGTTGCTCCGCGCCGCCGAGGCCGCGGCCCGCCAGGACGCCTGGCAGGACAGCCTCGACCTCGCCGAGCGCGCCCGCGCGGCGCTTCCCGACGCCGAGGCGGCCGGTGGCACGGCCGCGCAGGCCGCGTATGCCGCAGCGGCGGCACGCCAGCAACTCGGCCAGCTCGCCGCCGCGCGCGAGGGCTTCCGGGCGCTGGCCGACGCGGCCACGACGCCGTTGGCCGCGCGGGCCCGGCTGATGGAAGGCGAGGTGCTGTTCGAGGAGGGACGCCACGACGAGGCGATCCGGAGCTTCTTCAAGGTCGCCTACGGGACGGCCGAGGGGGCCGACTACCGCCCCTGGCAGGGGCAGGCGCTGTTCGAGGCGGCGCGGTGCTTCGAGGTCCTCAGGCAGCCCGATCAGGCGCGGAAGCTGTACGGCGAACTGGTCGAAAAACATCCCGATTCACCGCAGCTGGCGGCGGCTCGGAAGCGGCTGGCCGCGCTCGGCGCCGCGACCGCGGCGCCGGGGCGCGACGAGGAGAAACGATGAACGACGTCACCAACCTCTGGCAGATGTTCCTCGCCGGGGGGCCGTTGATGTGGCCGATCGCCGCCTTGTCGGTGATCGTCGTCGCCTTCACGCTCGAGCGGATCCTGGCGCTGCGCCCGGGGCGGTTCGTGCCCTGGCGGTTCGCCGACGAGGTCGACCGGCTGGCGGGCTCCCGCCCGGTCGACACCCACGCCCTGCTCGACCTGTGCGCCCGGCGCCCGAGCGTCGCTGCCAACGTCGTCCGCGCGGTCGTCGCCCGGGCCGAACGCCCCGCGGCCGAGATCGAGCGGACCGGTGAGGTCGCCAAGGAGCGCGAGGCGGCGGCCTTGTATGCCAACATCCGCCCGATCGCCCTGGCGGTCCAGGTGGCGCCGCTCCTCGGTCTGCTCGGCACCGTGCAGGGGATGATCCTCGCCTTCTACACCACCGCCCAGCTCGAGGCCGGTGCCAACCGCGCCGCCGAGCTCGCCTCGGGGATCTACGTGGCGCTGATCACGACGTTTGCCGGACTGTGCGTGGCGATTCCGGCGGCGGTCATCGCCCACCTCCTCGAGGGGCGGATCATGGGTGGCTTCCGCCGTGTCGACGCGTGTGTCGGGCCGCTCGTCGCGGCGCTCGAGGGGGCGGAGCCTCGGCCCCGCACGGCGCTTGCCGGGCGTGGCGAACCGGCCGGCGCCGGTGGCCGCGTGGGGAGCGCGCCATGAGCGTCCGCATCGACAAGGGGCGCCTCGGCGCGGGGCTCGAGATGACGCCGCTGATCGACGTCGTGTTCCTGCTGATGATCTTCTTTCTCGTCGCCAGCCGGCTCGAGGAGGCCGATCGCGTGATCGACGTCGTCCTCCCCCAGGGCAGCGCTGCCCGCCCGCTGACGACGCGCGTGCCCGAGTTCGTGATCAACATCGACCGGTCCGGCGCCTACCACGCCGGCGCGCGGCCGGTGGAGCTCGACGAACTGGAGCGGCTCCTCCGCCAGGCGGCCGCCGACCAGCCCGCCGGCCAACGGGTGATCCTCCGCGCCGACGAGGAGGTTCCCCACAAGTTCGTCGTCGGCGCGATGAACGCCTGCGTGCTGGCGGGAATCGAGGACTACCACGTGCAGTCGGTCAGCGACGACCGGCCGCCCCCGCCGTGAGATGACCGCGATGGAGCGTCTCGCGCCAGCCGTCGGCACCGTTTCCCCCGCCAGCGGGTCGCGCGGCCTCCGCGCCGCCGTGTGGCGCAATCGGTTCCGTCTCGGCCTCGCGTTGCTGGCGAGCCTTGCCGCCCATGCCTGGCTCGCTGGGGGCCTGGCGCGGACGCCGCTGCGGCTGGCGACCGACGCCCCGGCCCCCGTCCCCGAGCGCGAGCGATCCCGGCCGGTGCCCCGCGAGTTCACGCTCTCGGTCGCGGACGATCCCCGGGCGGAGTCGGCCCACGAGCGGCCGCTCGAGCCGCTCCTCGACGCGGCGCTCGCTGCCGATGGCACGGTCCGGGATGCGCTGCCGACCGCGACCGATCCCGGCGCTCCGGCGGCCGCGGAGGCGTTCGTGCCGGCGGCTGCGGACGTCGCGCGCCCCGAGTCGGCAGCCGACGACGCCATGCCCGCACCGGCGGCGCTTGCGCGGATCGCCGCCGAGCCGGACCTGACGGCCGCGGATGTAACGCCCGAGCTCCCCGCACCCGCTGCGCTGGCCGATGGCGCGATCGAGCTGCGGCCGGCGACGCGGGGCGGCGCTGCGGCGCTGGCCGAGCCCGTCGCGGCAGCGCCGCCGCCGCTGGCGGCCGAGCGCGACGGCGTAGGGCTGTCGGCCGCACTGGCGCCGAGCGTCTCGAGGCGTCCCCGGCCGAGCGCCGTCGTCCCCGCGCCCGACGGTGTCAACCGGCGCGAGCCGATTGCGGTCGACGCGGGCGCGGGGCGGGTCGCGGCGCTCCCTCCGGCTCCCGCGATGGCCGCGCCGGGCGGGCCACGCGGCGCGACGGGCTCGCTGGCGGAGTTGGGCGTCCGCCCGGCAGCGCGGCGGCCGACGGCCGCGGCAGCGGGGGGCGCGGTCACGGCACCGCGCGGCGGCGACGAGGAGGCGCTGTCGGCCGAATCGCTGCCGCCGCTCGCGCAGCCGCGCCGCGCGGCGGCAGCGCCGAGCCGGGGACAGGTCCCAGGCGCCGTGGCCGCCGTCACGCTGCCGCGCGCCGCGGCGGTCGTCCTCCCCTCCGAGGGGCGCGTGCGCTCGATCGCCCGGCCCTACGCGGGCCGCTCGTCGGGGCGCCTCGCCGACGGGCCCGCCGATCGGATGATCGAGCGCGGCCTCGCCTTCCTGGCGCGGGGCCAACGCCCTGACGGGAGCTGGTCGCTCGACGGCAGCGCCGACCCGGCGGCACGGCAGGTCACGAAGCTCCGCAGCGACACCGCTGCCACCGGCCTGGCGCTGCTGGCTTTCCTCGGCGCCGGCTACGACCATTTCGACGGTCCGCACCACGACGCGGTGCGCCGTGGTCTGGAATGGCTCGCGCGCACCCAGAAGCCCGACGGCGACCTGTACGTCGCGTCCGACCCCCTCTCCGACAGCTGCGCATGGCTCTACAGCCACGCCATCGGCACGATGGCGCTGTGCGAGGCGGTCGGGATGACGGGTGATCCCCTGCTCCGCCCCGCCGCGGAGAAGGCCTGCGCGTTCATCGCCGCCAGCCAGCACCCCGAGCGCGGCGGCTGGCGCTACACGCCCCGCTCCGATGCCGACCTGTCGGTGAGCGGCTGGATGCTCGTCGCGCTCCGTGCCGGTCAGCTGGCCGGGATCGCCATCGACCCCGCGGCCATCGCGCACGTGCGAACGTTCGTCGAGGCGTCGTCGGCGGGAGCGGACGCGGGCACCGGGATCGCGGCGCGCCGCTACGTGTACAACGTCGGCAATCCGCAGCAGCGCCCGAGCGACTTGTCGATCGCCTGCATGACGGCGCTGGGGACGCTGATGCGGCTCCACACCGGCACGCCCGTCGACGACCCGGCCGTCCGCGACGCCGCCGCGGCGCTGGCGGCGTTCGAGCCGTCGTACGGCACGCGGCAGGTGCGGCGCCGCGACGCCTACCTCTGGTACTACGCCTCGCAGGTCCTCGTCCACACCGGCGGCAGCGACTGGGAGCGGTGGTACAAGGCGCTGTGCCGGCTGCTCGAAGCGCGGCAGGAGCGGTCGGGGGCGGTGGAGGGGAGTTGGGATCCGCTCGGTGGGATCCCCGATCGCTGGGGCGGCTACGGGGGGCGGGTGTACGTGACCGCGCTCCACCTGTTGGCGCTCGAGGTCCCGTCGCGCCGCCTGCCGACTTACGATCTCGCGCCCCCCGGCAGCGGCGCAGCGCCGGCCGGCCGGTGACCGGCCCGCTGGCCGGTCGTCGTACCCTCCCTCTCCGCGCCCCGGCGTCGGCCGTGATCAGAACGGCGTCGGGAGGAGCAGCGCGTGGTGGTCGAGGAGGACCCGGCGGCCGAGGGCGCCGATCGCCGGGGTGAAGAACAGCAGGAACAGATACAGGCCCAGCGCTGCCACCAGCGCGGCCCCGGCACCGAACCGGACCACGAGCCAGCGCCGCTGCGGCCGGCGGCGTGCGAAGGCCGTCGCCCAGCCGACGAGCAGCCGCGCGGGGTAAATGGTGACGATGAACAGCGGCGTCAGCAGCAGCACCGCGTCGCGCGGCGCCGCGATCACCTTGAGAAGGAACAGCGGCAGCGACAGGCCGTAGAGGACGGCCAGCGCGACCAGCAGCACCACCGGCGCGCGGCGGTGAAGCTCGCGGACGCGAGCCACCTCCGTGAACGCGCGCAGCCGCCCCTCGGTCGCGTACGTCGCCTGGAGCAACGGGACCCAGGCGAGGACGACCGCCAAGGCGACCCCACCGGCGAGGGTCACGAGCACCGCTCCGGGGTGTTGGGTGTCGCGCAGCGCCGAAAAGGCCAGGGTCGGGAGCAGCAGCCACGCCAGCGCACCGGCGAAGCCACCGACGCCGAGACGGAGCAGATGGAGCGGGCGGATCGCGCCGATCACGGCGGCGAGACCGTCGGCCGCACCGCTCCACAGCGTGCCGGCGCGCCACTGGCGGCGCGCCGCACGGACGTTGCGGAGCGGACGGAAAAACGACGCCAGACTGCCGCCGGCCCGCCACGCCAGCGCGACGTGGAGGCCGACCACCAGCGCGACGAGCGTGCGGGCCACGGCCCAGCGTGCGGCTGAAGGACTCCCCGGCGCCACGAGCGCGGCGTCGGCGGCCACCGACGTCACGAACCGCACGACGAGCACCCAGAACCAGGTGCCGACCACCACCGCCCCCAACCGCGGCAGACCGCCGAGCAGCGGCACGCCGTCGCGGAGCCGCCCGCTGCGGACCACGCGCCCCTCCCCCTCGAGCATGTAACCGAGCGCCAGGAAGCTCACCAGCGGGATCGCCGCCAGCAGCGAGAGGAGCCAGACGAGGCTCGCCAGCCCCGCGCCGACGGCGATCAGCCAGCCCAGCGCGCGGAGCGGATGCCGCAGCGGGTGTGGGCAGGGAGCGAGCTCGCCGAACGGCTGCGCCGGCGCGCCGGCGACGCGGGGGGGAGCGGTCGCAGCGGAGAGCGCGGACGGGAGCGCGGTGGCCATGGGGTTGATGATAGGTTCGGCGCCGCGCCGCCGTCGTTTCCCGGCGGTCGCGACCGGCCGCGATGACGATCTTCCGGTGTCGGTGCCCGTGCCGTGTCGGCGCCGCGGGCGGCCATGGCGGGTGGAGGCGGCCACCGGGTCGGGGAGGCTGCCGGACGGCCCGTGGGGTAGAATCCGGACCGTCTGTTCCCGGGAGCCACCGCGATGCCGTCCCACCGGCAGATCCTCCGCGCCCTGCTACCGGCCGTCGCCCTGACGACCGTCGCGGTCGTCCTCGCCTCCGGGGCCCGCGACCCGCTTCCCGCGTCGGCGCTCGCCCCCCCGCCCGCCGTCGCGCCCGACGGGTCGGAGGCGACGGTGAGCCGGCTCGACGCCGCGCTGGCCGAGCGGTGGCGGGCCGCGGGGATCGAGCCGGCAGGGCGCGCCGACGATCTCGAGGTGCTCCGGCGCGCCTGGCTCGGGTTGGCGGGCACGATCCCCTCGGTCGAGGAGATCCGCCGGTTCGAGGCCGATGGCGATCCCGGCCGCCTCGGGCGCTGGATCGCGCTGGTCCTCGCCGACCGGCGGAGTGCCGACCACCTCGCGCGGCGCCTGGCCCACGCGCTGGTCGGCGATGCCGCCGGCCAGGTCATCGTCTTCCGCCGCGATCGGTTCACCGACTGGCTCGCCGCGCGGCTGCTGGCCAACGACCCGTTCGACCGGACGGTGACCGCGATGGTCGCCCACGGTGGCCTGTGGACCGAGGCCCCCGAGGTCAACTTCGTCACACAGGCGATGGCCGACGGCACCCTCGACGCCAACGTGCTGGCGGGGCGCGTGGCGCGGGTCCTCCTCGGCCAGCGGATCGACTGCGCCCAGTGCCACGACCATCCCTTCGCACCGATCACGCAGCGGCAATACGAGGGGCTCGCCGCCTGTTTCGGCCAGGTCCGGGTCACCGGCCTGGGTGTCGAGGACGATCCTGCCCGCGTGCTGTCGATCGACCTGCCCGCGCCGGCCGACGGCGGCGCGGCCGCGATGGCGCCGAAGAGCCGGAAAGTGCCGCCGCGCGTCCCCTACGGCGACGACTGGCAGGCGGAGCGCAGGACGCACCGCGAGAACCTCGCCGCCTGGCTCGTCGACCCGCGTAATCGCCGCTTCCACCGCGCGGTGGTCAACCGCGCGTGGGCGATCGTCTACGGCCGCGGGCTCCACGAGCCGCTCGACGACCTCCCCGATCCGCCCGCCGACCCCGACCCGCGCGATCCCCTCGACCTGCTCGCCGAGGACTTCCGGGAGCACGGCTGCGACCTCCGGCGGTTGCTCTCGATCCTCGCCCGGGCGCGGCCGTTCCACCTCTCCAGCCGTCATCCGCTCCGCGCCGAGCCCGACGGCGCGACGCGCCTCGACGCCGCCTGGGGCGCGTTTCCGGTCACGCCGTTGGGCCCCGACGTGATGATCGCCGCCCTCGTCCAGGCGACGAGCCTGCGGACGATCGACCGCGATTCCCATCTGCTGACACGGACGATCCGGTTCTTCCGCGAAGTCGATTTTCTCCGCGATTACGGCCCCACCGAGGATGCCAACGGGGACCGGCAGCCGGCCACGATTCCGCAGACGCTCGTCCGCATGAATGGCCGGCTGGCCCGCGAGCTGGTCGAGGCCAACCCGTTCACCGCGCCGGGCCGGATCGCCGGCCTCGCCGCCGACGACGAGCAGCGCCTCGACCTCGCGTTCCTCACCGTCCTCACGCGCCATCCTTCTCCAGAGGAACGCTCCGCGACGCGTTCGCTGATCACCGCCGCCCCCGACCGCGGCGGCGGGATGCAGGACCTGTTCTGGGCACTGACCAACTCCGTCGAGTTCGGCTGGAACCACTGATCCCGTCACGCGGCCGCACGGCGGTCGACCACCGATGCACCGAAAGTCGCTGTTCCTCCCACGCCGCCGCTGGTGCCACGTGGCACCGCTGGGGCTGTCGTTCGCCGTGCCGGCACTGCCCGCCCGGGCCGCCGCCAGGCGCGGCGGCGAGCGCCCACGGGCGCTGGTCTCGATCTGGCTGGCCGGCGGCCCGAGCCAGCTGGAGTCGTTCGACCCCCACCCCGGCACGCCGATCGGCGGGCCGACGGCGGCGATCGCCACGCGGCTGCCGGGCGCGCTGGTGGCCGCCGACTATCCGCGCGTCGCCGACGTCCTCGACCGGTTCACGGTCGTGCGGTCGCTCGTGTCGCGCGAGGGGGATCACGAGCGTGGCAGCCATGCGGTCCGCACCGGCTACCGTCCCGATCCGAACCTGGTCCATCCGGCGCTCGGCGCGATCGTCGCCCGTGCCGTCCCGTCGCCGGGGCTCGAACTGCCGGCGTTCGTCGCCCTCGGCAACGATCCCTTCCCGTCGCGCGGGGGCTATCTCGGCGCGACGCTCGACCCCTACCGGGTGACGGTGCCGGGGCGGGCGGGGGAGAACATGGTTCCCCACGTGGCTGCCGACCGCCAGGCGCGGCGCCTCGGGGCACTCGATGCCCTGTCGCGGTCGTTCGCCGCGGGGCGCGAGGCGACCGTCGAGCGGACGCTCGACGACCACACGCGCCGCGAGGCGCTGACGCTGATGGAGTCCGAGCAGCTGGCGGCGTTCTCGGTCGCCGACGAGCCGGAGGCGGTCCGGACCGCCTACGGCGACTCGGTCTTCGGCCGCGGGTGCCTCGTCGCCCGCCGGCTGGTCGAGGCGGGCGTGCGGAGCGTCGACGTCACGCTCGCCGGGTTCGACACGCACGCCGACAATTTCTCCGGGCAGAACGCTCGGGCCCGGGTTCTCGACCCGGCGCTGGCGGCGCTGGTCACCGATCTCGAGGGGCGCGACCTCCTCGATTCGACGGCGGTCGTCGTCGTCGGCGAGTTCGGGCGGACGCCGGCGATCAACCCGCTCGACGGCCGTGACCACTGGCCGCACGGCTTCTCCTGCCTGCTCGCCGGGGCCGGCTTCGCCCGCGGGCAGCTCGTCGGTGCGACCGATCCGCGGGGTGAATCGAGGACCCCGTCCGATCCGATCGACGTCGCCGATTTCGCCGCCACCGTGCTGGCGGCCGTCGGCGTCGACTCGGCCGAGGAAGTGACGACGCCGATTGGCCGGCCGATGAAGCTCGGTGCCGGCCGGCCGGTTGGCCGATTGCTGCGCGAACCGTCCTGAGAGTCCCGTGGCTTGGGCGCGATGCTCCGTCTTCCGATCCCACCGCAAACGCTCGCCGCCCTCGTCATCGTGCTCGTGGTCGGGGCTGCCGCCGGCGCCGAGGAGCCCCCCGCCGCCGACTACGCGCGCGACATCCGCCCCCTGCTCCGCCAGCGCTGCACCGCCTGCCACGGGGCGCTGGCGCAGCGTTCCGACCTCCGCCTCGACACCCGTGCCGGCATCGTCGTCGGCGGTGCGGGGGGGCCGGCGGTGGTGCCCGGCGACGCGGCCGCCAGCCCGCTTCTCGACCGGGTCGCGTCGACCGATCCGGCGCAGCGAATGCCCCCCGAGGGGCCGCCGCTGAGCGCAGCGCGGATCGCGACGCTCGCAGCCTGGATCGCGGCCGGCGCGCCGGGGATCGAGGGCGAGGTCCCGGAGAGCGACCCCCGCGACCACTGGGCCTTCCGTCCGCCGCAGAAGATGGCGCTTCCGGCCGTGGCCGACGGGACGGCCAACCCGATCGACGCCTTCGTCGAGGCCCGGCTCGCCGCCGCCGGGATCACGCCGGGCCCGCCGGCCGACAAGGCGACGCTGCTGCGCCGCGTCGCGCTCGACCTGGTCGGTCTTCCGCCGACGGCGGCCGAGGTCGAGGCGTTCCTCGCCGACGAGTCCCCCGATGCCTACGAGCGCGTCGTCGATCGGTTGCTCGCGTCGCCGCAGCACGCCGAGCGGCAGGCGCGCCACTGGATGGACGTGTGGCGCTACGCCGACTGGCACGGCCGCCGCCACGTGCCCGACGTCTGGAACAGCGCCCCGCAGATCTTCCGGTGGCGCGACTGGATCATCGCATCGCTCGACGCCGACGTCGGCTACGACCGGATGGTGGCCGAGATGCTCGCCGCCGACGAGCTGCGCCCCGGCGATCGCGCCGCGGCCGTCGCCACCGGCTACCTGGTCCGCAACTGGTACGCGCTCAACCCCAACGACTGGATGCGGGCCAACGTCGAGCACGTCGGCAAGGCGTTTCTCGGGCTCACGTTCCACTGCGCCCACTGCCACGACCACAAATACGACCCGATCGCGCAGGACGACTACTTCCGTTTCCGGGCGTTCTTCGAGCCGCTCGGCCTGCGCCAGGACCGGCTCCCCGGCGAGGCCGATCCCGGCCCGTTCCAGGAATACGCCTACAGCACGCTCCGCAAGGTGCAGCGCCTCGGGACGGTGCAGGTGTTCGACAAGTCCCCCGACGCGCCGACCTGGTTCTACGCCGGCGGCGACGAACGCAACCGCGACACGGCGCGCGGGGCGATCGCGCCGGGCCTGCCGCGCTTCCTCGCGCCCGCCGGCGGGCCGGCGATCGGGCCGGTCGATCTGCCGCCGGCGGCGTTCTACCCCGGGATCGACCCGGCGCTCCGGCGCGCGGTGCGCGACGAGGCGGCGGCCGCCGTGGTCGCCGCACGGCAGGCGCTGGCGAACGTCCTCGACGAGGAAGGGGCCCCCGACACGCTCCTCCGCCGCGATGCCGCCCGGGCGGCGCTCGACGAGCGTCTGGCCCGCCTGGCGGCGATCGACGCCCGCGAGGCGGCCGACCTCGCGCGCTACGGCGGCGGCAGCATGACGGAGGCCGTGACGCTGGCCCGGAGCGCGCAGGAGCTCCACCGGGCCGCCGACGTGGCGGCGGCCGTGGCGGCGCTGGCCGGCGAGGAGGTCGGCGTGGCGGCGGCGCACGCGCGGCCCGCTTCCGACTCCGCCCGCGCCGGCGAGATCGACGCGGTGGGCAAGCGGTTGGCCGCGGCGCGGAAGCGCCTCGACGACGCCCGCGCTGCCGCCGCCGCGCCCGCCGGCGAAGACTATCCCGCGCTGGGGAGCGTCTACCCGGCCCGGAGCACGGGCCGGCGGCGCGCGCTGGCCGGGTGGATCACGGCACGCGGCAATCCGCTTACGGCGCGGGTGGCGATGAATCATGTCTGGATGCGGCACTTCCACGCGCCCTTGGTGGCGACGGTGTTCGACTTCGGCCGGGCCGGGAGCCCGCCGACCCATCCGGAGCTGCTCGATTGGCTGGCGGTCGAGTTCATGGACGGGGGCTGGCGGCTCAAGCCGATCCACCGGCTCGTCGTGACCAGCCGCGCCTACCGCCGGGCATCGCACGTCTCCGACGCCGCCGCCGCGGCGGCCGATCCCGACAACCGCCTCCTGTCGCGGATGAACGTCGGTCGGATGGAGGCCGAGGTGGTCCGCGACAGCCTGCTCCATCTCGCCGGACGGCTCGACCCGACGCGCGGCGGCCCCGAACTGGAAAACACGCAGGTGTTCTCGACGTTCCGGCGCGGCCTTTACTACTGCTGCCAGCCGGAGAGCGACGGCCGCAGCACGTTCGCCACGCCGTTCGACGGCCCCGATCCGGCCGATTGCTACCGCCGGGCGCGGACGATCCAGCCGCAGCAGGCGCTCGCGCTATCCAACAGCGAACTGGTCCACGACATGGCCGGAGCCCTCGCCGCCGCGCTCGCCGCGGCGCTCCCCGAGCCGCGGCGCGACGACCATGGCGCGTTCGCCGCGGCCGCCTTCACCCACGTCCTCGGCCGACCGCCGCGGCCCGATGAAGCGGCGGCCTGCAGCGGCTTCCTCGCCGGGCCGGCGACCGATGCCGCGGCGGCGCGGGCGGCGCTGGTGCGCGTGCTGTTCAATCACAACGACTTCGTCGCCATCCGCTGAGAGGAGGCCGTCGTGCCGCCGTGCTTTCATCCGCCACGCCGGACGTTTCTCGCCGACGTCGGCCTCGGGTGCGCCGGGATGTCGCTGGGAAGTCTCCTCGCCGACGACGGCATCGGCCGTGCGCCCGTGGCCGGCAAGGGGCCGCCGCCGCGGGCGAAGAGCGTGATCTGGATCTTCCTCTCGGGGGGCTACAGCCATCTCGAGACGTTCGATCCCAAGCCGGCGCTCGACCGGTACGCGGGGCTGACCTACGACAACACGCCGTTCGACAATCCGGTCAACTCGCCGGCCCATCGGCGCCGCTTCCGTTCCGTGCCGGCCGAGGAGATCAACGTCCGCGACGTCTATCCGATCATCTATCCACTCCAGGTCGGCTTCGCCCCGCGCGGCGCCAGCGGCATCGAGATCTCCGACTGGTGGCCGCACCTCGCCGGCTGCGTCGACCGGCTGTGTTTCGTGCGGAACATGTGGACGACCGACAACGACCACGCCGCCGAGAACCAGATCCACACCGGCCGCCACCGCCTCGACGAGCCGCAGCCGTCGATCGGGAGCTGGGCCTCGTACGGCCTCGGGAGCCTCACCGAGGATCTTCCGCGCTACGTCGTCCTCGGCGGCCCGACGCGCTCCGACACGCGGCAGTCGATCGATTCCTGCTACCTCGGTCCGGAGCATGCCGGCGTCACGCTGTCGCTCGATCCGGCCGATCCGCTCCCCTTCGCCAGGCGCCGCCCCGGCCACGCCGCGGAGGATCAGGCGCGGGAGTTCGCCCTGCTCGAGCGCTTGAACGGCCTGGCGGCGGTCGAGTATCCCGCCGACGCCGAGCTCCGGGCTCGGATCCACGCCTACGAGCTGGCGTTCCGGATGCAATCGGCCGTGCCCGAAGCGGTCGATTTCTCCGGCGAGACCGCGGCCACGCGGTTGCTTTTCGGCCTCGACGCCGAGCCGACGAAGCTCGCCGGCGGGCGCCTGCTCGCGGCCCGGCGGCTGGTGGAGCGCGGGGTCCGCTTCGTGCAGGTCTTCCCCTCGCCATACGGCGTCTGGGACAGCCACCAGAAGCTCAAGCAGAACCATGCCACCCAGTGCGCGATGGTCGATCTGCCGGTCGCCGGCCTGATCCACGACCTCGCCGCACGCGGCCTGCTCGACGAGACGCTCGTCGTGTTCTGCACCGAGTTCGGCCGGACGCCGGGGCTCGAGCAGCGCGGCGGCGGGGTCGACGGCCGCGACCACCATCCCAACGGGTTCACCGTCTGGCTCGCCGGGGCGGGCGTCAGGCAGGGGTTCGTCCACGGCGCGACCGACGAGCTCGGCTACAACGCCCTCGGCGACGGCCACTACGTCACCGACCTCCACGCCACCGTGCTCCACCTCCTCGGGCTCGATAACCGCAGCCTCGAGATCCCGGGACGGAAGCGGCTCGAGATCGACCATGGCCGGGTGATCGGCGAGATCCTCGCCTGACGCGGTGGCTGGTGGACGAAGGCCAGGGATGGCTTCGTCCACGGACAGCTAGACTTCCCGGTCCTCTCTCCTGCCCCGGGGCCTCCGCATGCCGAACAGTCCGTCCGTGCCCGATCGCGATCCGCGCTCCCTCCGTTCGTGGCGCTGGTTCGGCCCCGACGACCTGCGCAGCTTCGGGCACCGCAGCCGACTCCGGCAGATGGGGCTCACCGCCGACGATGCCGAAGGCAAGCCGGTGATCGCGATCCTCAACACGTGGAGCGATCTGGCACAGTGCCACACGCACTTCCGTGATCGCGTTGCCGACGTGAAGCGCGGTGTCTGGCAGGCGGGGGGATTCCCGGTCGAGATCCCGGTGCTGTCGCTGTCGGAGATGTTCGTCAAGCCGACGGCGATGTACCACCGCAACCTGCTGGCCCTCGAGGTCGAGGAGGTCCTCCGCAGCCAGCCGATCGACGGCTGCGTGCTGATGGGAGGCTGCGACAAGACCGTGCCGGGGCTGCTCCTCGGGGCGATCTCCGCCGGCCTGCCGGCGCTGTTCCTCCCCGCCGGGCCGATGCTCGCCGGACGCTACCGCGACCAACGCCTCGGCAGCGGCACCGACGTCTGGAAGTATTGGGCGGAGCGCCAGGCCGGCTGCCTCTCGGACTGCGCCTGGCGGCAGATCGAGGACGGGATCGCGCGGTCGCCCGGCACCTGCATGACGATGGGCACCGCCTCGACGATGGCGGCGCTGGTCGAGACGCTCGGGATGGCCCTTCCCGGATCGGCGACGATCCCCGCCGTCCACTCGGCACACGCTCGCCTCGCCACGGCCTGCGGCCGGCGGATCGTGGACATGGTCTGGGAGCGGCTGACGCCGGCGCGGATCCTGTCGGCGGCGGCGTTCGCCAACGCCGTCGTCGCCGACATGGCGCTGTGCGGTTCGACCAACGCCATCGTCCACCTCATCGCGCTGGCGCGGCGCGCCGGCGTCGCGCTGTCGCTCGACGACTTCGACCGGATCTCGCGGCAAGTGCCGGTGATCGCCAACCTCCGCCCCGCCGGCGCCTACCTGATGGAGGATTTCCACGACGCCGGAGGGGTGCCGGCGCTGCTCTCGCGTCTCCGCGGCCACCTCGCCCTCGACTGCCCGACCGTCACCGGTCGGACGCTCGGCGAGAACATCGCCGGCGCCGAGGTTCTCGCCGACGACGTCATCCGCCCGCTCGATCGGCCGCTCGATACCGCCGGGGGAACGTGCGTGCTCCGCGGCACCCTCGCCCCGGACGGCGCGGTGATCAAGCCGACCGCCGCCGATCCGCGGCTGCTGGTCCATACCGGGCCGGCGCTGGTGTTCGCCGATTACGCCGACCTCAAGGCGCGGATCGACGCCCCGGATCTGCCCGTCACCCCCGACAGCGTGCTCGTCCTCCGTTCCGCCGGCCCGGTGGGCGCCCCCGGGATGCCCGAATGGGGCATGCTGCCGATCCCCAGAAAGCTGCTCGCCGCGGGGGTGCGCGACATGGTGCGGGTCTCCGACGCGCGGATGTCGGGGACGAGTTACGGCACGTGTGTGCTCCACGTCGCGCCGGAATCGGCGATCGGTGGGCCGCTCGCGCTGGTCCGCGACGGCGACCTCGTGGCCCTCGACGTGCCGGCCCGGCGGCTCGACCTCTTCGTCGATGTGGCAGAGCTGGCCCGGCGCCGCGCCGCGTGGAGCCCGCCGCCGCGGCGCGCGGAGCGCGGGTACGGCCGGCTGTATCTCGACGAGGTGACGCAGGCGCCCGAGGGCTGCGATTTCCGGTTCCTCGAGGCCGGCCCCGACACGCCGGAGCCCGACATCTTCTGACCGCCGCGCGAAGCCGACCGACCCCCGCCCGCGGGAATGGACGACGCGCGCGGCCGCGGGTAGCCTGCCCCCCTCACGACTCCCCGCCGGTCACGAGGATGCCATGCTCACCGCACCGCTGTCCCCCGACCATCTCGCCCGCTCCGTGATGGCGGTGCCCCCGCTGGCGCGGTCCACCGACGGCGCGATCAGCGAGCCCGAGAACGAGCGGATCATCCGCCATCTGGAGAACGGCGGCGTGGAACTGCTCCTCTACGGCGGCAACGCCAACCTGTATCACCTGCCGCTGTCGGAGTACGACGGGTTGCTCGCGCTGCTGTCGCGCCTGGCCGGACCCCGGACGCTCGTGGTCCCGTCGGCGGGGCCGACCTACGGGCTGCTGCTGGAACAGGCCCGTGTCGTGCGGCGCCATGCCTTTCCGACGGTGATGGTCCTGCCCCAGCACGGAATCACGACCAGCCGGGGCGTCGCCGACGGGATCCGCCGGTTCGTCGATGCGGCCGGGGTTCCGGCGCTGGTGTACGTCAAGCACGACGGGTTCATCGAGCCCGAGGACGTCGCCGACCTCGACCGCGACGGGCTGATCTCGGCGATCAAGTACGCGACGGTCCGCACCGATCCGGCCGTCGATCCCTACCTGCGGCGGCTGGTGGCGCTGGTCGATCCGCGGAAGATCATCAGCGGGATCGGCGAACAGCCGGCGATCGAGCATCTCCGCGGCTTCGGGCTCGGTGGGTTCACCAGCGGCTGCGTCTGTGTGGCGCCGCGGCTCTCCCAGGCGCTGCTGGCGGCGGTGCGCCGCGGCGATTTCGCCCAAGCGGAGCGGATCCGCGACCTGTTCCGGCCGCTCGAGGATCTGCGCAACGCCATCAATCCGATCCGCGTCCTCCACCAGGCGGTTGCCAGCGCCGGGATCGCCGCCACCGGTCCGTTGCTGCCGCTCCTCACCACGGTGGAGCCGGAGCACGTGGCGCCGATCACCGCCGCCGCGCGGACGCTGCTCGCCGCCGACCGCACGGTCTGAACCGGGCCCGGCGGGACCAATCAGGCAAACGGGTCGCGCTCCGGGCGCGAGCGGAGGCCGTCGGCCTCGTGGTCGGGCCGGCCGTCGGCGGTGAGGAAAGCCTCCTGCACCGGGTCGAAGCGCAGCGGGCGGCCGAGGATCCACGCCAGCGCCGCGGCGTGGCAGGCGACGTGGCTGGTGCGCATCACGTCGGCGTTGCAGACCGTCGGCTGGCGCGACTTGACGCAGTCGAAGAAGTTGCGCGCGTGGAGCGCCGCATCGGTGCCGGCGATCTTCTTGGCGGCGGCGCCGATCGCCGGGCGTAGCGCCTCGTCGGAAAGATCGGTTCCCCCGGCGTCGCCCGTCTCCACCCAGCCGTCGTCGCCGACGAACTTCACGGGGCAGGTGCCGAGCTTGGTGTTCCAGTTGGGGCCCCGGTCGCCGAACGGGTCGGGGAGGAAGTCGATCACGAGCCTGACGCCGTCGGCGTAGCGGCACTCGAGCGCGGTCGGCTGCGGATCGAACTCGACCGGCGTCGTGCCGTCGTAGCCACCGGCCCACTGGCAGAGGTCGACGGTGTGGGCACCCCAGTCGAGCAGCTTGGCGCCTGAGTCGAAATCGTGATACCCGCGCCACTTGCCGTCGACGTACTGCTGGTTGAACGGGCGCCACGGCGCCGGGCCGAGCCACAGGTTCCAGTCGCACTCGTCGCGGTCGGGGGTGGGCTGGGCGGGGAGCCAGTCGTTGGCGAGCACCGGCTTGTAGGCCGAGGCGTGGAGCGTGCGCAGCGCCCCGAGCTTTCCCGACCGGGCAAGCTCGACTGCGGCGATGAAGTTGGGAACACTGCGGCGCTGCGTGCCGGCCTGGAAGATCCGCCCGGTACGACGGAATGTGTCGGCGAGCCGCTGGCAGACCCCGATCGAGATCCCGCACGGCTTCTCGCTGTACACGTCCTTCCCCGCCGCGGCGGCGAGCATCGAGGCCGGACCGTGCCAGCGGTCGCCGGTGGCGACGAGGACGGCGTCGATGCCGGGGCGATCGAGGAGCTCGCGGAAGTCACGAAACACCCGACAATCGGTGGTGCCGTAGTGGTCGTCGACGAGTTTCTTCCCGGCGTCGCGCCGCGTGCGCTGCACGTCGGCGATCGCCAGGCACTGCACGTCGGGCAGCGGCAGCATCGCGCCGAGAACGTAGCGGCAGCGCGGCCCGATTCCGATCACCCCCAGCGTGATCCGTTCGCTCGCCGCCGCCACTCCCGGCTCGAGGCCCAGCGCCCGCGCCGAGACGATCGTCGGCGCGGCCAGCGCCGCGGCCCGCAGCAGGTCGCGACGGCCGATGGAGCGCGCCCCCGGGCTGCCGGTGACCGGTTCGGGCGGGCCGGAGGTGCGGGGAGCGGAGGCAGCCATCGGTAGGGTGTCCTGAGAAGGAAGCTCACCAGCGGGGCGCGTCGCGGTGCCGCTCGTTGCCAGTTCCCCGATCCCGGTACGCTATCGTCTCCGCCGTGGCGACCGCAAGCCGGTGACCGCGGCGAGCACGGCCTCCGCCGTCGCGCCGGATCAAGGACGGCATGGAGGTCATGGACGTCATCGAGGTCATGGAGGCGAAGCGATGGGAGCGAGCGACGGCAGACGGTGCGGCGCGCGGTGTCTGATCGTGCTGGTCGCGGCCCTCCTCGGGGTCGGCTCGCGTTCGTCGTGCGCCGACGGTGCCGCCACCTGGCGCCTCGAGGCGCGACGGCAGACGCCCGGCGATGCCGCCCGCGACTGGTGGCGCACGGTGGCGACGCCGGTCGAGTGGCCGGCGCCGGCGACGGCCGTGATCGTGTGCGACGTCTGGGATCAGCACCACTGCAAGCGCGCGGTCGAACGGCTCGGCGAATTCGCCCCGCGGATCGCGGCGGTCTGCGACCGGATCCGGGCCACCGGCGGCACGGTGATCCACGCGCCGAGCGACTGCATGCCGGCCTACGCTCTCCACCCGGCCCGGAAGCGCGTCGTCGAGCTCGTCGCCGCCGGGCTTCCCGCCGGTTTCGTGCCTCCGGAGGCAGCCCGCGCCGGCTGGTGCTCGACGCTCGCGGCCGAGGCCGACGCCGAGTATCCCCTCGACCAGTCGCTCGGCGGCGAGGATGACGACCCGGCCGAGCACGCGGCCTGGGCGGCGGAGCTCGAGCGGCTGGGGCGGAATCCACGGATGCCCTGGCTGCGGCAGTCGCCGGACGTGCCGATCGACGCCGAGCGCGACTTCATCACCGACGATGGTGCGGAGACGGCGCGGGTGCTGGCCGCGCGCGGGATCCGGCACGTGATCCTCGTCGGAGTCCACCTCAACATGTGCGTCCTCGGCCGGCCATTCGGCCTGCGGCGGATGGCCGAGGCCGGACGCGACGTGGTGCTCGTCCGTGATCTCACCGACACGATGTACGACCCGGCCGAGTGGCCGTGGGTCAACCATTTCACCGGCACCGAGCGGATGATCGACCATGTCGAGCGGCACGTCTGCCCGACGATCGGCAGCGACGAGCTGCTCGGCGAAGGAGCGCGGCCGTTCCGGTCGCCGCGCGACGCCCGGCCGACGGTGGCGCTGGTCATCGCCGAAGACGAATATGGCAGCCACCGCACGCTGCCGGCGCTGGCGCGGCGGCGGCTCGGGGGCGCGTTTCGCGTCGTCGAGCACCATGTCGCCCCCGATGATCCCCACTCGATCCCCGGGCTCGAGCGGATCGCCGAGGCCGACGTGCTCGTCTTGGCCGTGCGGCGCCGCGGGTTGCCGTCGGGGCAGATGACGGCGCTGCGGGCGTTTCTCGCCGCGGGCAAGCCCGTGATCGGGATCCGCACGGCGAGCCACCCGTTCGAACCGCGGCCGCCGGTGGCCGACCGCGAGACCTGGCCGGAGTTCGACCGCGACGTGTTCGGGATCGAGTACACGGGGCACTTCGGCAAGGACGTGGCCTCGGTGATCCGCGCCGAGCGCGCCGCGGCGGTTCACCCGCTCCTCTCGGGCGTTCCCACCGAGGGGGAGCTGCCCCAGACCGGGTCGCTGTACCGGATCGCACCGGCGACACCGGCCACGGTCGTGCTCGCCACCGGGGCGATACCGGGCGAGGCGCCGCAGCCGGTCCTCACCGAGCTCCGCCGTCCCGACGGTGGCCTCTCGATCTATACGTCGGTCGGCCATCCCGACGACCTCGCGCGGCCGGAGGTGGAACGGGTGATCGTCAACGCCGTCCATGTGGCCGCCGGTGTGAAGCCACCTCGTGAGCTCGACCAGCGCGATCCCCACGATCCGGCGCTCCGCTGGGTCAGCGTGCGGAAAGTCGCCACGGCGGAATTCCCCGCGGCTGCCGATCTGGTCGTCCGCCATACCGGGAGCGCGTCGGCGCTCTGGGCGCGGACGGTGGTCGTGCCCGATGCCGCCGCCGCGGAACGGGGGCTCGAGCTCGTCGTCGCGCCCGCGGATGGGGGCGGCTTTGCCGCCGGCGCGCTCGAGGCCTGGTACGACGGCCGGCCACTGGCGGCGGAAGTCGTCGAGGGCCGCGGGACCGTGTTCACGCTGCCGGCCTCGATCCTCACGCGGCACCGCCCCGGGGTGCTGGCGGTGGAAGTCGCTGCCAGCGCCGTGCGCGCCTACGTCGACGCGACGACCACGCTGGTGGCGCGTGATGCCGCCGCGCACGTCATGCTCGACCGCTGGCAGATCCGCGTCGGCGGTGCCCGTGGCGCCGGGTTTCCCGACATGCCGTTGCCGGCCCAATTCGGCGGCCCGGCCGACGCCGTCACGGTGCTCGAATGATCACCGGCCGCTGTGGCGCAGCCGCGACTGCATCTGCACCGCTCGCGGTGGTGCGATGACGCCCGCGGGCTCCCATGCCGACGTGGTCGTCGTCGGCGGTGGCGGCATGGGCAGTGCCGCGGCGGCGGAGATCGCCGCGCGCGGCCGGAGCGTGATCGTCCTCGACCGCTTCCCGCCGCCGCACGACCGGGGCAGTTCGCACGGGCAGTCGCGCCTCATCCGTCTGGCCTACTTCGAGCATCCCGACTACGTCCCGCTCCTCCGTCGCGCCTACGAGCGGTGGCGTGCGCTCGAGGAGGAGACGGGGCGGGGGCTGCTCACCGAGTCGGGCCTGCTGCTCGTCGGTCCGCCCACGGGGGAGGCGATCCGCGGCACGCTCCACGCCGCCGCGGTCCACGGCCTGCCCCTCGAGCGGCTCGACACCGCCGCCGCGCGCGCCGCAAGCCCGCTGTTTTCCCTCCCCGACGACTGGGTCGCCCTTCTCGAACGCCGCGGCGGGTGGCTGCGCGTCGAGGAGTGCGTCGCCGCCCACGTCGATCGGGCGGTTCGGCATGGCGCGCGGATCGACACGGGCGTGACCGTCCACGGCTGGCGCGGCGGCGGCCGCGAGATCGTGATCGACACCGACCGGGGGACGTACGCCGCCGACCGGGTCGTCCTCGCGCCGGGGCCGTGGGCCGGCGACCTTCTCCAGCTGCCGAAGGTGACGTTCCGCGTCCTTCGCAAGGGGCTGTTCTGGTTTCGCCCGCGCGCCCGGCGCCGGGCGGAGTTCGCGCCTGGCACGCTCCCCTGCTTCGCCTTCGACCTGCCCGAGGGATTCTTCTACGGGTTCCCCGAGATCGACGGAAGCGGCGTCAAGGTCGCCGAGCACACCGGCGGCACGCCCATCGCCGATCCGCTGGCCGTCGACCGCGGGATCGACGAACAGGAAGTGGCGCGGGTCCGTCGGTTCCTCGCCGCGCACGTCCCCGCGGCGGACGGGCCGCCGGTCCGGTCCGCGGCCTGCCTCTACACGATGTCCCCCGACGGCCACTTCCTCCTCGGCCTCCATCCGGCCGATCCGCGGGTGGCGATCGCCGCCGGTTTCTCCGGCCACGGCTTCAAGTTCGCCGCCGTCGTCGGCGAGGTGCTCGCCGACCTCGCCCTCGCCGGCGCCACGGCACTGCCGATCGGCTTCCTGTCGCCCACGCGGTTCTGACGCCGGGCGCGTACCGGACGTGGGGAAATCCCGGGGGGAAATGGGCTCTCCGCCACGGCAGGGGACCCGCTAGGATCCCGCCCCCGCTCCGGAGCCCAACCCCATGCCGTCACCACGGCGCGCGTTCGTCTCGACGCTGGTCGTTCCGCTGGTCGCTGCCGCCTCGGCCGCCGGCTGCCGGGCGACCCGGTTCTCCCGGATCATCGAGCCGGGAGACCGGCTGATGACCGGAAGCCACCAGGCCGGCCAGGAAACGTTTCGCCCGCTGGTCAACGAGTCGGTGGCCAAGCTCCTGGCCCGGCACTGCGGCGACCCGGTCCGGCAGGTGTCGTTCGACGGCGTCGAGGTGGTGCCGCCGCCGCGGCGCCGGATCTGCTTTGTCGGCGTCGAGAACGCGAGCGCCGAGGACATCGGCGACTTCAAGGAGCAGGTGTTCGAGATCATCGACCAGCGGATCCTCGACAGCCAGTCGTTCGAGTCGATCAACCGCCGCGCGGTCGACGCCGCCCTCCGCGAGACGCGTTCGCGCCCCGACGAGCTGCTCGTCCCCGAGCGGATGCGTGCCTTCGCCGCGACGATGGAGAGCCAAGGGCAGCCGATCGACTTCCTCCTCTACGCCCGCCTCACCAGCGGCACCACGCGATCCAACCGCGATGAGCAGCGCGACTACCTGCTGACGCTCGAACTGGTCGATGTCCGCACCGGCACCTACGACAAGCAGTCGGCCGAACTTTCCAAGGGCTACCACCACAGCCGGCTGTCACGGTGGTGGGCCACCCGGCCCCGCAGCCGGCCGTGATCGCCTCGGCGTCGCCGGGCTGGCATGGCAGGCGACCGAACGGCCTGACACGCGCTGCTGGGGGCTGCTCCCCGATTCGATCCCGGTCGCCCGCCTCGAGCTCCCGGCCGGGAGCCACCGGCTCGACCTCGCCGCCGTGGACGGCGCGGGGCACCCGTTCGGTGCGCGCGGCCCGCTGCCGGTGACCGTGGCCGATGGGCGCACGACC
This sequence comes from Planctomycetota bacterium, assembly GCA_016872555.1. NCBI lineage: Bacteria > Pseudomonadati > Planctomycetota > Planctomycetota bacterium. The sequence continues at coordinate 16,494 of VGZO01000018.1, read as the reverse complement.
TACGTCGTCGTCCACGCGACCGATGCCGGGATCATCGGTCGGCCGCTGGCCGGGGCGCCGTGACGTGCGCGGCGAGAAACGCCTCCTGTTCGGCACGCGTCGGCAGCGAGGGTTGGGCACCGCGGCGGGTCGCGGCCAGCGCGCCGGCGGCTGCGGCGCGGCGCGCGGCCTCGGCCGGGGGCAGCCGCTCGGCCAGCCCCACCGCGAGGGCGGCAGTGAAGGCATCGCCCGCGGCGGTCGTGTCGACCGCGGTGACCGAAAACGCCGGCAGCGCGACGACCCCGTCGCGGTTGGCGACGACGGCGCCGGCGGCGCCGCGCGTCACCACCACGAGGTGAGGGCCGCGGGCGAGCAGCTGACGGGCTGCCCCGGCAGCCGAGGTGACGTCGCCCGTCGCGGCACTGGTGAGCCGGGCGGCTTCGGACTCATTGGGCTTGAGGACCGTGACCAGCGCGGCGAGCTCGTCGGGAATGCCGCCGTCAGGCACTGGCGCCGGGTCAAGGAGCACCGGCACGCCGGCGGCCCGGGCGATGCGCGCCGCGTGCGTGACCGTGGCCAGGGGCACCTCGAGCTGGAGCAGGAGCAGATCGGCGCCACGGATCGCCGCCGCGGCCCGGTCGACATCGGCGACCGACAGCCGGGCATTGGCACCGGAGGCGACGGCGATCGCGTTTTCCCCGGCGCCGTCGACGAGGATCAGCGCCACGCCCGACGGTGCGGAGGGATCGGCGAGGCAGTGGGTGGTGTCGATGCCGTCGCGGGCGTAGCCGGCTCGGGCAGCCGCGCCGAAGGGATCGTCGCCGAGCCGGGCGACGAACGTCACCGCCGCACCGAGCCGCGCGGCGGCGACCGCCTGATTGGCCCCCTTGCCCCCCGGAGCCTGGAGCAGCTCGCCGCCGAGCACCGTCTCACCGGGGCGCGGAATGTGACCGCAGCGAACGACGAGGTCGGTATTGGCACTGCCGACGACGACGATCCGGGGACGGCGTGGGGTCATTGCTCGAAGGTGTGGCGGAGTTGACAGGAGCCGGTTTTCACGGCGACAATTCCGGGAGTGAACATCCGTTCTCGAGCGACGGCCAGGGCTGCCCCCGCAGTGGGGCGACGACCATGAACGCCGACTCGGTCAACGCCTGGTTGCGCAAGCAGCCCTTCGCCCCGTTTCAGGTCGCTACCAGCGCCGGGGAGAGGTTCGAGATCCGCCACGCGGAAATGGCGCTGCTGACGCGCGTCGAGCTGCTCATCGGTCTCGCGGAGCGACAGGGTGTGCCGACCCGCTATCGCTCGGTGGCATTGCTGCATGTCACGGCCATCGAGCCGATCGACTCGCCCGCCGCCGCGTGACGGAGCAGGGCTCATCGGCGGCAGCCGAGGTCGGCCATGATCTTCGCCGTGGCGTCGTGGGCCTCGGCGACCCAGTCCACGATCCCCGCCGGGTCGGGGGCGAATTCCAGCTCGACGCTCACCGTGCCGTCGTAGCCGGTGTCGCGGATCGCCGCCAGGTAGTCGGCGATCGGCGTCACGCCGCGCCCCGGCGGCAGGTCGCCGTGGCGCGTGCCGTCGCAGTCGGACAGATGGACGTGCTCGATCCGGCCGGCGAGCCGGGCGATCTCGGCCGGCGGGGTGCGGACGATGTGGAGGTGGGAGATGTCGCAGTTGGCACGGACGGTGTCGGGGAGGCCGACCTCGTCGAGGAGGCGGAGCATGCTGTCGATCGAATTGACCAGCGACATATGGAACGGCTCGAGCTCGATCGCGATCCGCACGCCACGGTCCGCGGCGTAGGCGCCGAGCCGGCGGCAGGCATCGACGGCGAGGTCCCACTGCTCCTGCGGCGGCACGCACTCCTTCTGCCAGACGTACTCGCCGAGGACGAGCAGGAGGTTGGTGCAGCCGTACTCCGCGCACAGATCGACGTGGGCTTTCGTTCGCGCGAGATGGCAGTCGCGGATCGGCGGATTCCAGTCGATCAGCCCGAGCGACACGCAACACAGGCTGACGATCGGCAGGTCGAGCTCACGGCAGACGGCGGGGATCAGCCGGCGCTCCTCCGCCGACATCACCAGGGGATCGGCGAGCAGGTCGACCGAGTCGAAGCCGAGCCGCTTCGTCTGCTCGAGGCCGAACCGGGTCCCCTTCCCTGCCTGGGCGAACGCCGAATTGATCAGTCCCAGTCGCATCGCTTTCCTCCTCGTGGCCGCGGGGCGAGAGTGCCCGCGGGCGTCATCTTCGCCGACGATCTCGCGCGGGTCCACCGCCCGTCCCTCACGGGCCGATCGGTAGGCGGCGTCGACCAGCGCCATCGTCATCAGGTTGTCGGCGCCAGTGCAGGTGGCCGGTGCGGTCCCCTCGAGGTCGCGGAGCAGTTCGGCCATCGGCCCCACGAAGGCGTCGGGAAACCAGGCCTCGGGCCAGCGCGGGCGGTGCCAGCCACCGGCCGTCGTCGTCCAGTCGAGCGTCGAGGGCGCGTGGTCCGGCCACCGCGGCCAGCCGATCGTGCCCAGCGCCGTGCCGCGCGTGCCCTCGACGCGAAACCGCACGAAGGCGTCCCCCTCCGCTCCCTCGCGGGCCGGCCCTGCCCAGACATCTTCCAGCGACGTGCACACCAGCCCCGAGTCGTACTGGAGCACCGACGTGCAGATCCCGTCGACGTGGGCGAACCGTGCGGCGGTCCGCGGGTCGGACCGGACGGCGGTGAAGATCGTCCGCGGGTCGCCGAACCAGCCCCGCAGGCAGTCGAGGTGGTGGATCGACATGATCCGCAGCGTCATCCAACCCTGGCGCTCCTGCCACGGCATCCAGTGGGGGATGGCGCGCATCTCGATCGTCGCCAGCACCGGGGCGCCGAGATCGCCGCGCTCGAGGAGCCGCCGGCAGGTGGCGACGGCGTGGTCGTGGCGCATGTTCTGGTTGACGACCAGGGCCGTGCCGGTGGCGGCGCAGGCACGGACCGCCTCCGCGGCCTCGGCGTGCGATCCGGCGAGCGGCTTCTGCGCGAGGATCCCGCGCACGTGCGGCCGCGCGGCGGCGGCACGGATCAGCGCCGGCTGCACGTCCGGCGGCACGGCGATGTCGACGACCGCCACGGCGGGGTCGTCGAGCAGCCGCTCGGCCGAGTCGTGGACCGTGGCGATGCCGTATCGCGCCGCCACGTCGGCCACCGCCTCGCGCCGCCGGGCCGCGATCGCGACCACGTTGAACCCCGCCGCCCGGTAGGCCGGCAGGTGGCAGTCGGCCATGATGAACCCGGCGCCGATGCAGCCGATCCCCGGGCTGCGGTCGCGGGGCAACGGTGGAAGGTGGTCGGGAAACGCCATCGGCGGGGCGGGTGTCACGCGCGGCCTGCACCTTCGCCGCGCGCCGAGGCGTCGCGCGCGACGTCGAGCCAGGCGACGTCGGCCGACGAATCGGCGAACCGGCGGATCCCCACCTCGCGGATGCGCGCGTCGGGGACGACGTCGAGCGGCGTGTAGCGCGGGTGATGCGACTCCTTGTAGGGATCGTTCCGGGCGGCGTTGTAGCAGCAGATCATCGACCAGCGCGGCTCGTCGGAGCGGTTCATGTCGGAGCGGTGGAGGAGGTTGGCGTGGAAGAAGATCGCATCGCCGGGGTCCATCTCGCAGTGGACCAGCGGCAGGCGCTCGAGCAGCGCGGTGACGCGCTCCATGTCGGCACCGGCCTGCTCACCCGATTGGACGTGGTCGATGCGCCCGACCTCGTGCGACCGGGGAATCACCTGGAGGCAGCCGTTGGCCTTGGTGGCGCCGTCGACGGCGATCGAGACGCTGGTGAGGAGCGGCCAGAGGACGCCGTTGCGATACCAGTAGCCGTAGTCCTGGTGCCAGGTCCAGGCTCCGCCGACGCGCGGATCCTTCATGATCATCTTCGAGTGGTAGTGGTAGACCTCGCCGCCGAGGAGCGCCTCGGCGGATCGGACGACGCGCTGGCAGCGGGCGAACATCCCGTAGATCCCGTCGCCCGGATGGTTCCACAGCGACAGCCGGACCGTGCCCCCTTCGCCGTCGGCGCGGCCGAACGAGTGGCGGTCGAGCTCGCGGTCTTCCTTGGCGGCGCGGCGGAGGAGATCGATCTCGTCGCGGTCGAAGAACCCGCGGGCGATGCAGTAGCCCTCGCGCTGGTACTCGGCGATCTGGTCGGTGGTGAGCATCGGTGAGATCCTCCGAAACGCGGTGGCCCGGCAGCGTTTTCCGAGAGCCTACCAGCCTCGGGGCGGGCCGTCGTCGGGGCCTGTCCGCGACGGCGCTCGTCCGGCCCCGCGCCCGGCGCGCTGGCCACCGGCTATCCTGGGCGGCTCTTCCCCGGAGCGATCGCATGCACGTCGAGCGGCTGAAGTACGTCATCTGGGCGGCCGATTTCGACCGCGCCATCCGGTTCTGGTGCGACACGTTCGGCGGCCGGTTGCTGAAGCGCAACCCCGTCATCGCCGAGATCGAGATCGCCGGCGCGGTGATCGGCATCCATTCCGGCGGCGAGGGCAAGCGCACCTGGACGGGCATCAATCTCCAGGTGGCCGACGTCGTCGCCGCCGCCGGTGAAGTGGCGGCCGCCGGCGGGGCGCTGGCGCGCGAGCCGGAGCCCGAGGAGGGCGAGCCGCCCCACCTGGCGATGTGCGTCGATCCCGAGGGCAACGAGTTCATGCTCACGCGGCGCCGCGAGCGGCCCGCCGCGGCGACCTGACGGGGGCACGGCCGCGGGCCCGTCAGTCTTCGGGTTTCTCCCCCTCCGGCGCCATCTTCACCAGCCGCGGGTCGAACCGGGCAACCGTCTCGACGAGGTCGGCCTGGGCGGCCATCACGGCGTGGATGTCCTTGTAGGCGTGGGGCACCTCGTCGATCCCGGCGCTGAGCAGGCGCACGCCGCGCTGTTCGAGGAGCGGCTTGATCTCCTTCCAGCGGTAGGTCTCCCGCGCTTTCGTCCGGCTCATCCGCCGCCCGGCCCCGTGGCTCGCCGAGGCGAGCGACGAGGCCACGCCGCGCCCGCGCACGAGAAAGCCGGGGGCGGCCATCGATCCCGGGATGATCCCCAGGACCCCCGCGCCCGCCGGCGTCGCCCCCTTGCGGTGGACGATCACGCGGCGGCGGACGCCGTCGATCTCGTGGTCCTCCTCCCAGGCGAAGTTGTGGTGGTTCTCGACGTCGAGGATCACCCGCGCGCCGAGGTGCTCGACGACGTGCCGGTGGATGCAGGCGTGGTTGGCGGCGGCGTAGCGCCCCATCAGGTTCATCGCCGCCCAGTACTCCTGCCCCGGCTCGGAGTCGAGGTCCAGCCAGCCGAGGTGCCGCATCGCACCGGGAAGGTCACGGCAGCGGTTCATCGCCAGCCGCGAATAGTGGTCGCAGACCGCCGCACCGGTGCCGCGCGATCCGGAGTGGGAGAGGAGCGCCAGAAACGTCCCCCCCGAGGCGAGGCCGAGCCGCCCCGCCTCGTCGCCCGCGACGGTGAACGTGCCGAATTCGACGAAGTGGTTGCCGCTGCCGCTGGTGCCCAGTTGCAGCCGGGCCTTGTCGCGGAGGCGGGCGGTGACCGGAGACACGCTCCAGTCGTCGTCGAGGACCGCGTGCTCGCGCGGCCGCGTGCGCTGCGGGTCGCCGCGCCGGCCGAACTCGGCACCGACGCCGAACCGCGTCTCGGTCTCGAGCGCGGTCGTCAGCCGGTCGGGGCGCTCGTCGAGCCACTCCGGCGGCAGGTCGAGAACCGAGAGCTTCATCCGGCAGGCGATGTCGACGCCGACGGCGTAGGGGACGACGGCGCCGTCGGTCGCGAGGACGCCGCCGATCGGCAGGCCGTAGCCGACGTGGGCGTCGGCCATCAGCGCGCCGGCCGCCGCCACCGGGAGGCGCATCGCCGCGTTCATCTGGCCGACCGCGTCCGGCTCGAGTCCCTCGCCCCACTGACGCCAGGCGAGCGGTTCGTCGCGCGGCGCGAACGCCGCGGCGTCGGCCGCCGTGGCCGCCTGGTGCCCGCCGACCGCCGCCGCGAGGGGGCCGAACAGCGGATCGGCGACGAATTCCTGCGGCGTGGCGACGAGCCCGGCGAGGATCCGGCGGATCTCCCCCGGATCCATCCCCGTGCGCCGGGCCTCGCCGACGAGCCATCCGGCACGGTCGACGAGCGACGCGGGAATCCCCATCCGGACGAGCGACTTGGAGTTCATGCCCGGAGCCTACCGCGCGAGCCGGTCGCTGTTGCCGGCGGCGGTCCGGGAACGGCACACTGTCGCCCATGCCGGCCGACAGGCACGGTGCCAGGCTTCGAATCCCCCGGGAGGCGGTCCGATGACAGCGCGGAAGACTCGTGGGTTTTCACGATCGGGGCCGGCGGCCAACGCCGTTTCGCGCCGGAAGGTGCTCGCCGGCGGAATCGCCGCCGGTCTGTCGGCCCGGGGCTGGGCGCGGGCCTACGGTGCCAACGAGCGGGTACGGATCGCGTCGATCGGCTGCGGCGGCAAGGGCTTCTCCGACCTGCTCGACACCGCCAAGAGCCCCCACGCCGACGTCGTCGCGCTATGCGACATCGACGAGTCGAAGGGCCACCTCGGCAACGCCGCCGAGAAGTTCCCGATGGCCAAGACCTACACCGACTGGCGGAAGCTGCTCGACGACCCGGGCGCGCTCGACGCCGTGATCGTCTCGACCCCCGACCACATGCACGCCGCGCCGGCGCTGGCGGCGATGCACCTCGGGAAGCACGTCCAGTGCCAGAAGCCGCTGACCCACACCGTGTTCGAGGCCCGGCAATTGCGGCAGGCCGCGGAGCGCTTCGGCCTGGTGACCCAGATGGGCAACCAGATCCAGTCGCACCCCTCGTACCGCACCGCGGTGAAACTCGTCCACGACGGCAAGCTGGGGAAGGTCACGGCGGTCCATTCGTGGCAGTCGGGGGGGATGCCGTGGCGGAAGCTCGACGATCGCCCTGCGGGCGGTGCCGACGTGCCGGCCGGAGTGCACTGGGACGAATGGCTCGGGGTCGCCGAGCAGCGCCCGTTCCAGCCGGAGATCTACCATCCGTTCAATTGGCGCGGGTGGCAGGCATTTTCCAACGGCCAACTCGGCGACTTCGGCTGCCACATCCTCGATCCGGTGTTCATGGCGCTGGGCCTGACGGCGCCGCTCTCGGTCCGCGCCGAGGCGACGCCGATGAACGACGAGGTCTGGTACACCAAGTCGGCCGTCCGCTGGACGTTTCCCGGCACGCCGCGCACCGCCGGCCCGACGGTCGACGTGACGTGGTACGACGGGCCGGGGCACAAGCCTTCGCTCGACACCCTCGGCCTCGTCGCCGGAGACCTGCCGCCGGGAAAGGATGGCGCGGAGGGGGCACTGCCCGGCTCGGGCTCGGTGATCATCGGCACGGCTGCGAGCCTCGTCGTGCCCCACTTCGCGATGCCCTATTTCGTGCCGGTGGCGAAGTTCACCGAGGTCACGATTGAGCCCGAGGCGGCCCGCGACCACTACACGAGTTGGATCGACGCGATCCGGGGCACCGACCATACGACCAGCGCCTTTGCCTACTCCGGACCCCTCACCGAGGCGGTGTTGCTCGGGACGATCGCCGCCCGCCACCCGGGGGCCCTGCTCACCTGGGACTCCGCGGCCCTGACGCTTGCCGGCCATGCCGGAGCGAGCGCCTGTGTCACCAAGGGGTATCGCGATGGCTGGCAGCCGGCCTGGGTGTGAGAACCGAGTGGGGCTGGCAGACCGAGTGAGGCTGGCAGCCGGCCACCGACCGGCCGCTTGAGCGGGGTGGAGGGCGGTTTTATCCTGCCGGAGGGAGAGCACCGTCGCCCGGCGGGTGCCGCTGCGTATGCTGAAACGAGCCCGGTGACGGCCCGATCGGCGCGTGGCGGCCGGGACTACGGTAAGTCGTCGGCGAGCCTGCGGGTGCGAGCATGAGGCGGGCGATCGTCATTCCCCTCCTCGTGGCAGGCGCCCTGATGGGCGGCTGGCTCGTGCTGCGGTCGTCTTCCCGGCCCGTCGAGCCTCCCCCGCCGGCCGTGCCGCCGATCGCGGCGGAGCCCCGGGCCGCGTCCCCGCAGCCGCAGCCGGCTCCCCAGCCTCCGACGGGTCCGGCGTGGTTCACCGACATGTCGGCCGAGTCGGGAGTGGATTTCGTCCATCACTCCGGCGACTCACCGGAGAAGCCGTTTCCGTCGGCCAACGGCAGCGGGCTGGCGACGTTCGACTTCGACCTCGACCGCCGCCCCGACCTGCTGTTCGCCGCCGGCAATCCGTTTCCGGTCGATCCGGCGACGGCGCGGCAGGCCAATCGCTGCTACCGCAACCGGGGAGCGTGGCGGTTCGACGACGTCACCGTCGCCACCGGCCTGGGGCACCGCGGGTACACCCACGGGATCGCCGTCGGTGATGTCGATGCCGACGGGTTTCCCGACCTGTTCCTCGCCTGTTACGGGGCCGACGTGCTGTACCGCAACAACGGTGACGGGACCTTCGCGGTCGTGACTTCCGGCGTCGAGGACCCGCGCTGGAGCTCGACGGGGGTGTTTTTTGACGCCGACGCCGACGGCCTGCTCGACCTGTTCGTCTGCCGCTACGGCAAATGGACCCCGGAGGACAACCCGTTCTGCGGCGACCGGGCCCGTGGCCGGCGCGTGTTCTGCAGTCCGATAACGGTCGAGCCGGAGGCCGATTCGCTGTGGCACAACGACGGCGACGGGAGCTTCCGCGACGTCACGGCCGATGCCGGTCTCGACGGCCGCCCGGTGCGCGGGCTCGGCGTGGTGGCCACGCGGCTCGACGACGACGAATGGATCGACCTGTACGTCGCCAACGACCTCAATCCCAATCAATTGTTTCTGGGCGGTCCGGACGGACGGTTCCGCGATGCCAGCGACCTGTCGGGCACGGCGTTCGATTCGCTGGGGCGCGTGAAGTCGAGCATGGGGGTCGACGCCGCCGACACCACCGGGTCGGGACGCTGCGACCTGATCGTCACGGACTTCGAGGGGGAGTACGACCTGTTCTTCGCCAACGCGGGCGGGGGCACGTTTCACGATGCCAGCGAGCGCAGCGGGATCGGCCCCCCGGGGCTGCCGCTGGTCGGCTGGGGGGTGCAGTTCGCCGACTTCGACGGCGACGGCCGCGAGGACGTGGTCATCGCCAACGGCCACGTGGGGGACGAACGGCGCGAGGTCCGCGGGGCCGAGAGCCTGCGGCAGCCGCTGCTCGTGCTCGCCAATCGGGGCACCCGGTTCGCCCCCGTGCCCGCCGCCACGCTCGGCACGCCATTCGTCGATCTCCACCAGGGGCGGGCGGTGGTCGCCGCCGATCTCGACGGCGACGGCGACGCCGACCTCGCCTTCAACCACCGCGACGAGCCGGCCGCCCTGCTCCGCAACGATGCCGCCTCGGCGGCGACCGCGACGCAGGCGCTCGTCGTCCGCCTCGTGGGCACGCGCGGCAACCGCGACGCGATCGGCTCGAGCGTCACCCTGCGCGGCTCCACCGGGCCGACGCAGCACCGCCCCGTCAAGGGAGGCGGGGGCTATCTGTCGTCGCGTGATCCGCGCCTGGCGTTCGCCGTGTTGCGGACCGAGCCGTCGGCAGGGCTCGAGATCCGCTGGCCCCACGGCGGCCGTTCGTCGGTCGCGGGTCTCGCCGCTGGGCGCGAGTATGTCGTGATCGAGCCGACCACCGCCGACGGGGATCCGACCGTCGTCGACCTGGGGGAGGTCCGATGAGCGTGGTCCAGCGAACCTGCGCGACGCGCCAGTGGCGGCTGGTGGCGATTGTCGGTGTCGGGAGCTTGGCGGCGCTCGCGATTGTCGGCGGCTGCAGCCGTTCTCCGCCCGCCCCGGCGGCAGGAGCGCGGCCTGCCGCAGGCGCGGCGGCGGCGCCGCGGGCCGCCGAGCCGGTCGTGGCGCCCGAGCGGTCGCCGGGCCGCTCCACCGCCAGCCAACGGGGCGCCGTCACGCCGGTGTTCACCGACGTGGCCCGCGCCGCGGGGGTCGACTTCACGTTCGACCGCGACGCGGTGCCCGGGCGCTGGTTGGTCGTCGAGATCATGGGCGGGGGCGTGGCCTGGATCGACTTCGACCGCGACGGCTGGCTCGACCTGTTTCTCACCAACGGTGGCCGGATCGAGTATTCGAAGGGGCCCGAGCGCGACGCGCCCGATCGGCTGTTCCGCAGCCGTGGCCGTGGGGCCGACGGCAGCGTGAGCTTCACCGACGTCACCGCGCCGGCGGCGGTCGTCGATCCGACCTACAGCCAGGGTGTGGCGGTCGGGGATTACGACGCCGACGGGTTCCCCGACCTGTACCTGGCCAACTACGGCCCCAACGCCCTGCTGCGCAACAACGGCGACGGGACGTTCACCGCCGTGACCGGCCCGGCCGGCGTCGGCGACGACAACTGGGGCACCGGCGCCGTGTTCACCGACCTCGACTTCGACGGCATCCTCGACATCTACGTCACCAATTTCCTCGACAACGTGCCGGCCAACGCGCGCCCCTGCTTCGTCGGCGCCGAAGTCGTCGGCGCGACCGAATATGCCTCGCGCGAGGGCTACTGCGGTCCGGGCAATTACCGCGGCGAGCAGGACGCCGTGTACCGCGGCCGCGGCGACGGGACCTTCGCCCCTGCGGCGGCCGAGCTGGGATTCGTGGAGAGCGAGGGGGCGGGCAAGGGGTTGTGTGTCGCCGTCGCCGATCTCGACGACGACCTCAAGCCCGAGATCTACGTCGGCAACGACATGACCCCGAACTACCTGTATGTCGCCGGCACCAGCACCGAGCCGACGCCGACCGGATCGGTGCCGCGCGTCCGCTACGAGGAAGTGGCGTTCGACCGCGGCTGTGCGGTGAGCGACCGCGGGGAGAACGAGGCCACGATGGGGATCGTGATCGACGACCTCAACGACGACGCCCGCCCCGACATCTTCCTGTGCCACTTCTACAAGGCGAAGAACACGCTCTACCACAACCTCGGCCGGCTCCAATTCGCCGACGAGAGCCGGCGGACGCGGATCGCTGCCACGAGCTTCGACAATCTCGGCTTCGGGACCGTCGCACTCGACTGGGACCGCGACGGAAAGCTCGAGATGTTCAACGCCACCGGCCACGTCCTCGGCCCGAACTACATCCCCGAGCGGATGACCCCGCAGCTCCTGCGGCGGATCGACAAGGAGCGGTTCGCCGACGTCTCCGCCGACGTCGTCGGTGACTACTTCCACGGCACCTACCTCGGCCGTGGCGTCGCCGGGGGCGACTATGACAACGACGGCGACCTCGACATCGCCGTCGCCCACAACGATTCCCCGTTCGCGCTGTTGCGCAACGACACCGCGGCACCGGGGCGGTTCCTCGGCCTCGAGCTCGAGACGGCCGGCCGAGTCCCGCCGGTCGGCGGCCGCGTCGAGATGGTGTGCGGGCCGATCCGGATGGTGCGGCCGGTCGTCGCCGGGGGCAGCTACATGGCCAGCCACGACCCGCGGCTCCTGTTCACGCTGCCGCCGGGAAGCGAACCGGCCGCCGTCACGATCCACTGGCCGTCGGGGCGCGTCGATCGGGTCTCGCTCGGCGGCGACCGCCATTGGCGCGTGACCGAGGGGCAGGAGCCGGTCCCGCTCGACGACTCGGGGCGCCCGAGCGGAGGCCGGTCATGAGCCGTCCCTCGTCGTGGTACCGGTTCGGTCGGCTGGTGGCGCTCGTCGTCGTGTCGGTCGCCGGGGCGCTGGCAGTCGCGCTCGGTGCCGAGTGGTGGCAGGAGTGGCCGCTCCGCAAGGCGCGGACGGCGCTGGCCGCCGGCGACGCGGCGCGGGCGGTGGCGCTGACCGACTACTTCCTCGACGCCCACCCCGACCATGGCGAGGCGTCGGCCCTCAAGGCGCGGTCGCTGATGGCCCGCGGCGAGGCCCGCGTGGGCCAAGGCGACACCCGCGGGGCCGTCGAGGATGCCCGCGCGGCGGCCGGGCTCTATGACCGTGTCGGGGCGGCGACTCCCGACGACATGCACGCCTGGGCGCGGGCCTATCTGGTGCAGGAGTCGTGGTCCCGGGGGGTCCAGTTCCTCAAGCAGTACCTGCGGCTGCGTCCCGACGACCCCGACGCCCTGTACGAATTGGCGATGAGCGAGGCGCGGATCGGGCTGTTCGAAGACGCCCTGGCCGCTGCCGGCCGCTACACCGCCTGCCCGGGTCAGGAAGCCCGCGGCACGCTCCTTCAGGCGATCCTTCACCACGACATCCAGGACGACGACGCCGCCCTCGCGGCATTTTCGCGTGTGACCGAGATGGCGCCCACGGCCGAGGGGCTCCAGCTACCGCCGGCGGAGGTCTGGTTCCTGTACGGCAGCCTGCTCCTCGCCGAGGGCGACGCGCCGGCGGCCATCGGCTGGTTGGAGAAGAGCCAGGCGATCCGCCCGTCGGCAGCCACGCTCTACGAGCTGGGGCGGGCGAAGAACCAAACCGGCGAAGCCGCCGCAGCCGTCGCGGCGTGGAAGCAGGCCGTCGAGCTCGACCCGCGCGGCGTGTCGCCGCGCGAGGCGCTCGCCGAGGAATCACTCACCGCCGGACGGATCGACGAGGCGGCCGAGTGGCTCGCGCCGCTCGAGGCCGTCGCGGCTGAACGGACGGAGACGGCGTATCTGTTCCAGCGGCTCGCCGCCGCCCGCCGCGACACCGAGGCATTCGAGCGCTGGAAAGCCCTGGCCGACCGATTGCGGAGTCACGGCCGGCGGATCCAGTCGCTCGAGAGCCTGATGGTCTCGACTCCGGCGTCCCCCTGGGCGATCGCCCTCCGCGCCCACCGCTTCGCGTCGGCGGGCAACTGGGCCGAGGCGCAGGACCTCCTGCTCGCCGTCACCGGGACCTATGACGACGAGCCCTTCATCCGCGACCTGCGCGCGGCGATCCGGTCGCGCGGAAAGCTGCCATCGCTGGAAGGCGTACCGATCGAGGCCCATTGAGCATCGAGACGCCCGCCGTCCGACCGGCTCACTTGTTCTGCTGCTGCTGGTACTTGGGCTGCATGTTGGCGGGCATGTTCTGCATCGCGCGCTCGCGGGGGCTGATTCCCGTGTCGACCGTCGAGGGCTTCTCCGGCGGAGGCGCCTTCGTGCAGCCACTCGCCGCCATCACCGCCGCCACCATCGCCACGGCAACCAGTCCGCGTGTCATCGCCACGTCTCCGTCGCACGCCTTGCGAGGTGCCGCGTCCGCGTGGACGCGCTCGTCACCCCCCACCACCTGTCGTATTGTCATCGATTCCCGCCCGTCGGGCAAAGGGCAGCCGCCGAACCGGGCGTTGATCTCCCACGCCACGCGTCCGGGAGCCGCACTGACCGGGGACGCGAGCGCCGCGCGGGCCGCCGCCCAGCCAGCCGCCTCCCGGGGGCGATTCAGGTCGCGATAAAACGCCTCCATCTCCGCGAGGAGCGCCGGGTCCGACAGGTCGGCCAGCCGCTTGAAGAGCCGCTGATGGACCTCTTCCTTCATGAGCCGTTCGATCCGCCGCGCTTCCTCGCGCCGGGCGTTGGCCCCCTGCTCGTCGCCGGCCCGGGCGAGGCACGTCGCCGAACGATTGACGGTCTGCCAATCGACAGGTCCGGGCCAGATTGCCAGCGCTTCATCGTAGGCGGTCACGGCGCCGGCCGCGTCCCCGTCCGCATCGGCCAGCACCCGGCCGCGTGCCAAGGCATACCGGCGGCTACGGTCCGAGGCGGGCCAGCGGGCGAATGCCTCGGCGGCCTTCTCCGCTTCCCCGACGTCGCACAGGACGTCGATTTCGGTCGACAGCCAATAGGGATCGCCGCGCCCCTCGGGCGGCACCACCGTCGCCGCACGATCGAGAACCTCGACGGCGACCTCCGGTTCACCGCGCGACAGGAACCATCGGGCCAGCGCCGCATGGCCCCAGGGCTCGGTCGGCTCGGCGCGGACGAACCGCTGCAGGCGCCGACCCTCGACGATATCGACCGGGTCGGAGATCGCCTGCCGAAACCCCATCAGCGTGTCGAATTCGGCCAGCGTGGTCTGCGGAAAGAACTGGCTGGCATACCACTCGCGCAGGCGCAGGGGCCGCTCGGCTTCCGGGCTCAGTTCGTACGCCTTCCAAAACAGCTCCTCGACGTCGTCGATCCGTCCGATCAACTCGAACAGCCGCCAGGCGAGCAGATGGGCCTCGAGCGACTCCGGATCGAGCTTCATCGCGCGCTCGAGGCTCCGCCACGCGGCGACCGGCTCGTAGCGCAGGAAGAGGTGGACACGCGCCGCGGCGATCCGTGCGGCCGCGGCTTCGGGGGCGTCGTCGGGGATCTGCTCGAGTCGCTCGATCGACTCGGTGATCCGCTGCAGGAGCGGCAGGCCATCGTCTTTCACCAACGCCTCGGCCCGCAGCATGTTGGCCGAGGGATCGCGCGGGTGGAGCCTGAGGTAGCGCTCGAGCGGCGCGTGGACGTCGGACCACAGGCCGTGCTTGGCCAGGCCCTGGGCCATCGACAGGCCGGCCTGACACCATGCGGCGAGGCCGACGGCTCCCGCCACGAGTCCACAAACGACGAGGGCCGCGAGGCCCCGGTAGCGACCGGAAACCCCGCGGCCCACGACATGGCTCTTTGGCATGCTCGGAGATCACTCCGAATTTGCGGTGTTTTCGCGACCGGCCCGCGTGCCCATCGCCCACCACACGTCGTTGGCGACGTTGTTGGAGACGGAACGGACCGACCCGTCCACCATGCCGACGTTGACGAGGCCGGAGTGCTCGCTCGTCGCGGCAAGGGCGTTTGAACCACCCCAGTCGCCGGCGTCGTTCCACGAGTGGCAACTCTTCTCGTTGGGCATCATCGTGTGGGAGTAGGCAGCACCGACCGCCGCCATGCCCCACGACCAGCTGCCGCCACGCATCACGCGGCCACCGCCGGCGTCGTTGAGGCTCGTGAGCGAGAGGCAGCTGTTGCGGACCTCCGCCGTCGAGTTGCCATTCGCCCAGTTGTAGACCTGCTGCCGGTGGAGGGACGGGTCATTGGTGATGTTGCCGGCCCAGCTCTCGATCACGAATTCCGAGTAGGCGGCAGTCTTGCTCGAGCCGTCGGGGATGCTCGCGAACGTCCGCGGCGGATCGTTCCAGGTTTGCGGGCTGGCGTGGCCCCCCGCCATCAGGCCGTTATGACGACCGTCGTTGGCCTGCCGGGCACCTATCGTCGCATGCGGCGGGTCGAACGCCGTGCCCATGTTGATCGAGTAGGTGTGGTTGGCGTTGTTGTTGCCGATCCGATTGGGATTCGACGGGCAGTTGAACACGGAGATCTTCGTGTTGAGAGCGACCTGGTTGTTGCCGCTCCAACCTTCGTAATAGCTGCCGCCGTCCTTCGCACCCGAGAGGGCGTTCCAGGTGGTCGCCTGCTCGATGTAAGGCAGGAGGTAGACCTTGTCGGAGAAGTAGTACGCGCCGCCCCAGTTGTCGCCCCAGCCGACGGTCAGCGGGAACTGCTTCTTGGCGTCGTGATGATTTTGCAGGCCGAGCAGGATCTGCTTGAGGTTGTTGGTGCACTGCGACCGCCGTGCGGCTTCACGGGCGGCCTGCACGGCCGGCAGCAACAGGCCGACGAGCGTGCCGATGATCGCGATGACGACGAGCAGTTCGACGAGCGTGAATGCCCGTCGACTGCGGGTGTAGACCTGGGTACTCATGAGAAGGCTCCAAGTGGCAAAAATGAATGAAACAACCGCCAGCGATCCGCTACGGATCAATCGGCCTCGAGCGTCCATCCCCCTAAATCGACTCTGGCGAAGGATAGCGATCGGCGTCACAATCGGCAATTCCTGGCAAGGGGTTGCAGCGGTTTTTTGCCGTCGCGAAACGGTTCGAGGTCGACCGTCAGGCACCTCCTGCGAGGGGTGTGGCCAGGAGTGGCCCGATGCTCGCGCCGAGCATTTTGAGACTGGCGATCGCCAAGACGATCGCCAGGAGCACGCGCAGCGACCGGACCGGGAGCTGAAAGGCCCCCGCCTGGGAGCCGAGCAAGCCGCCGATCGCAGCGGCTGCGACCACGGTTTTCCCGGCGATCTGTGGGGTCGACGCCGACATACCGAGCGCCACGAGGCCCGCGATCGAATTGACCAGGATGAAGGGCGCCGTGACCCCGGCGACCGTCTTGAGGGGTGCCGCCCGTGCCGCCAACAGGGCTGGCGTCAGGAAAATACCCCCGCCCACGCCGGTCAGGCCGGAGAGCAGCCCGATCGCTCCCCCGAGGAATGTCAGTTGCCATGTCGGCAACGCCCTCGGAAGCGGCGGGGCGGCCGGCGCGCTGGGTTTCGGGACACTGGCGATCGCCTGCTGCACTGCCGACCAGGCCAGCACCGCCCCGAGCAGCGCCTCGAGCCAGTGGACCGGGAGCGTCGTTCGCCCACCGAGCCACGCGCAAGGAGCGCTCGCCAGCGCCAGCGGCACGAGGAATCCGAGCCGCAGGTGGCCGGCCCGGGCAAACTGAACCGTCGCGATCGCGGCGACGACCACGT
>VGZO01000017.1 GCA_016872555.1 Planctomycetota bacterium | reverse complement strand
GCCAGCGGTTCAACGACCCGGGGGTGTTCTGCGAACGGGCGTTCAACACGTTTTTCCCGATCTACGAATGAAGGACCACCGCGCGCCCCGCCGCGGGCGCCGGCGCCGGTTGCCTGCCGGACGAGCGGTGACGATGATGACCGCGAGTGGGATCGCCAGCGCGTGGCAGCGGGCCGCTCCGACCGTGATGTCGTCCTGGGGGCTCGTGCCATGTGCCACGTCTCGAATCGATCCGCGGCCGTATGTGCCGCACTCGTCGTCTCATTGGCCACCTTCTGGGCACGTGCTGACGAGCGCGTCGTGATGAGCTATCCACGGTTCACGCCCGAGCCGCCGCATCGGATCACGTCGGTCGACCAAGGGCGCGGCGAGGCGGTCGTCGAGCCGCTGCAGTTGGCCGACGGACCGGGGTTTCTCGCCGTGACCGAGGGGCCGGCGCTGCTGTTCATGGCCGCTGCGGGCGGTGACGGCCTCGACCATGCCGTGCGCGTCGAGGTGGCCGAGGTGCTCGACGGCGGGCGGGCGCGGGTCACGTTTCCCCGTGCTGCCTCCGAATGGGTCGCCACAGGCCCCGCGCTGCTCGGCCGGCCGTTCGCCGGCGACCTCACGGCAGGGGGCCCCGCTGCGGTGCCCACGAAGGTGATTCGCGCGCTGCCCGACGTGGTGAAGCGAGCGGCGGAAAATGGGCCGCGGAATCCGGCGGCCGATCGCGCCGGTGCTGCCGCGAGGGCGCGGCGGTCGATGAACAACCTCAAGATGATCTGCCTGGCGTTCCACAACTATGCCGATGCATACCGAGCGTTTCCCCCGGCGGTCGTCTTCGGCCCCGACGGCAAGCCGTGGCACTCGTGGCGCGTCCTGCTGCTGCCCTACCTGGAGCAGGAGAATCTCTACCGGCAATACGACTTCTCGTCGCCGTGGGATTCAACGACCAACATCAAGCTCGCGGCGAAGATCATCGACGTCTACCGCGACCCGTCGCGGAAGGCCGACGATCCGGCGACAGGCTATGCCGCACTCGTCGGCGCCGACGCGCTCTTCTCGCCCGACGGCGTGCGGATGACGTCGAAAGACGATTTCCCCGGCTGCCTCTCGCGCGGCCGCCAGCGGTTTTTCCAGGACGTGACCGACGGCACGAGCAATACGATCGCGTTTGCCACCGTGCCGGCGGAGCGGTCGATCCCGTGGACGAAGCCGGAAGACATCGTCTTCGCCGACGCGTTTCCCGGCATCGGCAGGCCGGCCGGCTTGGGCGCGATCGACACCGGAGCGGTCCGCGCGGCCCTGGCGGCATTCGCCGACGGCTCGGTGCACGTGCTCGCGGCCGACAAGGACCCGGCCGAGCTGAGGAAGCTGATCACGCGGGCAGGTGGCGAGGTCGTGGAATATGACCAGATCGACGAGCGGGCGGCGCAGGTCGTGAATCCGTCGGGGCCGCCGCTGGTGAAGATCGTCGTCGGCGACGACGGCGCCTACCGGCTCGAGGTGGAGTGAGGGGCTCGAGGTCATCCACTCCCCCACTCCCCCACTGTCAGTCGCCGTCACCGTGCCGTCCGATCGGTCGCGCGGCGAGCTCGGCATGGCGGGCATGCCAGTCGGGCATGTGCGCCGTGAGGAGCGATTTGAAACGCTGGTTGTGAGATGGCTCGATGAGGTGCGCCATCTCGTGGACGACGACGTATTCCAGCAGCTCCGGCCGACGTTTTGCCAGCTCGGAGTTGAAGCGGAGCCGCCTCGTGCGCGGCGTGCAGCTTCCCCACCGCGTCGCCATGCGTCGCACGCTCCACGCGGCCACTTCCACCCCGAGCGGTCCCTGCCAGGCGGCGACCAGCGGGCCGATCGCCCGAGCCGCCTCGGCACGGTACCAGGCCGCGACTGCCCGGGCGCGGCTGGGGAGGTCGGCCGCTGCGGGCACCGTGAGCACCAGCCGACCGCCGTCGAGAGCGACGCTGACCCGGCGGCGACCGGCGACACCGCCTGCGGTGGCCAGGCCGACCACGGCCAGGGGGTAGTCGCGGCCCCACACCGGATGGACCTCGCCGTCGAGATACTCGACGCGCGGCGGTGCGGGAAGCGCGCGGACGCGTGCCTGGTGCACCCGGATCCAGTCGGCCTTGGACGTGGCAAACGCGACCAGCTCGCGGCGTGGCACCCACGGGGGCGCCGACAGGACGACGCGCCCGTCCGGGGGGAGCACGACCAGCCGCAGCCGCCGCATCCGCCGCCTGACGATGGCGATCTCGATGCCGTCGACCGCGATCACGGCGGCGGCACGGCGAGGGGGCATCGGGCGCATTCCCATCCGTCGGGGAGGCCGGCCGTTCGCCACGCCGGTCACTTCGTACACACGGGTATGAGCCGCAGCGGCCGGATACTTCGAGACCAGTCGACACGAGCTGAAACGGCGGCGAGAGTCGAGGTCGATTCCTTACGACAGAAGTTCGTCGATCTTCGCTATCAACGGAGGAAGATCGATCAAGACCGCATCCCACAAGACGCGATGGTCCACGATGTCGTAACCATGAGCGAGGTGATCCCGGGTTCCAGCGATTTCCCTCCAGGGAATGTCACGGTGCATCGCGGTGATCTCAACCGGCAAGCGTTTGACACCTTCGCCGATGATTTCGATGAATCGCTCGAGCGCTGCTGTCGCCTTCCAGTCGGCAAGCAGCGATTCGAGCGAGTGGCCGGCACAGAGTGCACGCGCCTTTTCGGCAGCGTCGCGAATCTGATGCAACGTCATGCGAGGGTCGCGGCGGGTCATGGCTCCTCGTAGATCGTCACGGCCTCGCGGCGAACGACAGGCTCGAGGTGGGGGTCGAGTTGCGAGCAGAAGTCCACCTTGCGACCGAGGATTGCGGCGAGCTCGTCACCATAGCCGAAGAATCTGAATCCGATGCCGCGAGTCGCGCCGGGCTTGAAGTCAGCGAGCACGTCGATGTCGCTCGTTGCCGGGTTGAAGTCGTCGCGCACCGCGGACCCGAAGACACTCAGCCGGGCGATGCCTTTCTCCCGGCAGAATTCGGCCACGCGCTCGCGATCGAAGCGGATCGGCAACTGCGAGACATCGGTCACCATCGTCTGCCCTCCTCCGACGTCGAGTCTACGTCGCTCTCGTACCCGGGTCCCTGCCGGCAATCGCCGCGAGTGATCGCCCGGCCCTACTCGTGCGCGCCGTCGATCGACGCGTCGCCGGTGGCGTCGAACTCGACGCGGAGGACCATCGGATGGCAGCAGACCGGGCAGTCCTCGACGTATTCCTGCCGCTCCCCCTCGGTCGGATCGAGCGGGACGACGATCTCCTCGCCGCAGGAATCGCAGACGTAGGTCGCCTCGGCGGCCAGCGACCGGCGGCGCGGACGGCGACGGCGCATCGGCATCGGTGGAGCCCCGCGGGGGGATGATTTCCCTGGAAACGAAAACATGATATCATTTCCGTGGAAAGGAACCACCCCATGACCCCCTCCGCCCGCTCCCGCCCCGCCGCCGGCCGGCAGGCGGCCCGCCGCGGCGCCGCCGCCCCGCGCCGCGAGGCGGTGCTCACCAAGGCGTTTCTCCGGGCCGGGGAGCGCCTCGAGGTGCCGCGGGCGGTGCTCGCCCGGGTCGTCGGACGCAGCCAGCCGACGCTGTCGCGGATGTATGCCGGCGGCTACGAGCTCGAAGAGGGGACGAAGGAGTGGGAGTTGGCCCTGCTCTTCGTCCGCCTCTACCGGTCGCTCGATTCGATCGTCGGTACCGACGAGGCGGCGCGGGCCTGGCTCACGGGGAGCCATCCGGCCCTCGGCGGGATTCCGCTCGACCTCGTGCAGACGACGGAGGGACTGGTCCGTGTCGTCCACTACCTGGACGCCCACCGCGCTGTCGTCTGAACGACGGCCGTTCGCGGGGGCATTGGTCCGCATGATCGAATCGCAGCGCTTCGCCTCGACGATGAAGCTCGTCGACGGCGCTGCCGAGCAGGCGCTGCTCGAGGAGCTCGTCGAGGAGGCGAAGCCGCCGCGGCCGGCGGGGGCCGAGAAGCTCCATTACCTGCTGGCGACGCCGTTCCGCTATCCGCCGTCACCCCACGGATCGCGGTTTCGCGGACCGTCCGACCCCGGCGTGTTTTACGGAGCCGGCGAGGTGCGCACCAGTTGCGCCGAAGTCGGCTACTGGCGGTGGCGGTTCCTCACCGACGCGCCGGCGCTGTCGCGTGTCGACCCGGTGGCGATGACGGCGTTTCGCGTGCAGGTGGCGACGCACGTCGTCGACCTGCGCCGGGCGCCGTTCGACCGCGACGCGGCGGTGTGGGCCCACCGCAGCGACTACGCCGGCACGCAGGCGCTGGCACGCGTCGCCCGCACGGCGGGCGTCGAGGCGCTCCGCTACCGCTCGGTCCGCGATCCCGAAGAGGGCATCTGCGTGGCGCTGCTCACGCCGGCGGCGTTCAAGCGGCGCGTGCCCGACCGCGAGACGCAGGAGTGGTGGCTGGCGGTGCGGCCCGACGGCGTCAGCTGGCGCCGCGGCGAGAACGAGGCTTTCGACTTCTCCGCCGCGGGCTGGCGCTGAACGGTGGGACCGCCGTTGACAGCCGCCGGGGCCCGGGCCATGATGAACACCAGTCCAGTTTCCGGAGGGCCAGGGCATGACGATGGAATCGATCCGTGAATTCATCCGCCGCGAGCCGTTCGAGCCGTTCGTGATCCGTCTTTCGAACGGCGAGGCCCACGAGATCCGCCATCCCGAGTGTGTCGCGATCACGAAGTCGAAGGTGATCGTGACCTATCCGGAGGAGGATCGCGTCATCCACGCGGCGCTGATCCACGTCAACGCGATCGAGACGCTCGAGCACGCCTGACGGCCGCCTCTCGACCTGCTGCCGCACGCCCCGCCGCCGCGGAGCCGTCCGGCCCCAAGTTCACTGGGCCGCTCTGAGAGCGTCGACGCCCGCCGACACCGGCCAAGAGCATCGCCACGAGCCAGACGCCGCCGCCCCGGCCTGGCTGCCCCATTCACGGGACCCGCGAGCCCCTCCGCCGTCGCCCTCGCATCGGCCCGTCGCCATGTCGTGCGGGTCGATGCGAGGGCAGAGGCGCGGGGGGCGGCCCCCTCTGCAGAGCCCGAGTTGAGGCTGTCGTCGCGCTCGCCTTACGACGCTTCCACCCGTCATGCCCGCCCATCAAGCCTTGAGCGTGTCGTCGTGCCGGCCGGTGGCGGGGGGCAGGTCGCCCGCGCGGACGGCGCGGAGGGCGGCCACCGCCCCGGCCTTCTTCTCGGCGTCGTTGTCCTCCCACTCGATGTTGATCGCGCCGGAGTAGCCGGCGCGGTTGAGCTCGACGATCAACTCCTCGACGTTGACCGCGTCGCGCCGGCTGCCGGCGGTGACGAAGTTCCAGCCGAGCAGCTTGCTCCCCATCGGCCGGTGGCCGCCGAGGCGGCCGGCGCGGGTCGTGCCGTCGATCACCTGGACCCCCTTGATGTGGGCCGAATGGATCCAGTCGGCATATTCGCGGACGAACTGGATCGGGCACACCCCCTGCCAGACCATGTGGCTGGGGTCGAGGTTGAAGCCGACCACGTCGCGGCCGTAGCCCGCCTTCTCGAGGAAGCGGACGTAGTCGCCGGCGCTCTCGATGTCGCCCATCGCGCGCTCGCCGGGGTGGCACTCGAGATCGAACGTCACGCCGTACTTCCGGCAGGCGTCGAACACCGGGGCGAAGCGCTCGACGAGCAGCTCGAGGCTGACCTCGAGGACCTCGGGGATCGGGCACCCGCCGATCGACTTCGGCCGCGGCGGGAACTCGAACCAGTGGCTCCAGCAGTGCGCCGGCGAGCCGACGAAGCCGGGCACGGCGACGTGCCGGTCCTGGAGCTTACCGAGATGGTGGGCGAGGCGGACGGCCCGGATCAGGTCGGTGCGCGCCTTGTCGTGGATCGCCTTGCCGACCTCGTCGGGCACGAAGTAGGGATCGGTCCGCGGCGGCTGGTTGCCCTTCTTCCGCCAAGCGACGTAGGCCTCGACGGCGTCGCCACCGATGAATTGCAACGTCTTGGCGGAGGGCTCGTCGCCCAGCGCCTGCCCCTGGAGGTGCGTGGCGACGGAAAACACCTCGAGGCCGCGCGACCGCGCCTTCTCGACCCGGCTCTTGGCATAGGCGGCGGCGCCGGAGTCGGTGTCGCACTGGGCGAGGTCGAGCTCCCACGACGCCTCCTCCCAGCCGTCGAACCCGGCCTGGGCGATGAAGTCGAGCCACGCATCCTCGGGGATGTCACCGAACTGGCCGCGCACCAGGCCGATCTGGTGGTGCGAGCCCTTGCCGCTGCGGTGTGCCTTCGTCTGGTGGAAGCCCATGGTGTCCTCTCGGGTGTGAGTCGGCCGTCGTGGACGACTCGCTGCCGATCGCCTCCGCGCGTCGGCACCAATGTGGGCCGGCGCGGTTCACCGTCGCCTGCACCGCCGGCACGGTCCCGACCCACCGACAGCGGCGGTCGGGAAATCGTCGGGAAGGTAGTGTGGCCGGTGCCGCGGTTCTGTTCCAGGTCCCCCCCTCATCCGCAAGGGAGCCGGACATGCGGGGGCTTTCCAGCCGTTTTTTTTGTGCTGTAATTATCCGGCGGTGGCTGGGTGGCCGTCACGGCTGATCGCTGCGACCGCCATCCTCGGCGCCCCACGCCTGCCGGCGGATCGGCGGTTGCCGCCGGTCGCGTCAGTTCAACTTCACGTTTTCTCAGGGGGAATCTTCTCGTCATGGCAGCCAGCAGTCGAATCAGCGTCGTCACCGGAGCCGGCGGGTTCATCGGCGGGCACCTGGTTGCCGCCCTGCGCCGTGCAGGTCGTCCCGTGCGGGCGGTGGACATCAAGCCGATCGACGACTGGTATCAGGTGTTTCCCGACGTCGAAAACCTGGCTGGTCCGGTGGACGGCGATTGCCGTGATTTTTCGGTCTGCCGGCGCGCCGTGCGCGACGGAGCGGAGGTCTTCCAACTCGCCGCCGACATGGGGGGTATGGGGTTCATCGAAAACAACAAGGCACTCTGCATGCTCAGCGTGCTCACCAACACCCACATGTTGCTGGCCGCGCAGGAAGCCGCGGTACCCCGGTTCTTCTTCAGTTCCTCGGCGTGCGTCTACAACGCCGAGAAGCAGGTCAATCCGGACATCACTGCCTTGAGCGAGCCCGATGCGTATCCAGCGCTCCCCGAGGATGGCTACGGGTGGGAAAAACTGTTCAGCGAACGGATGTGCCGGCACTTCCGCGAGGACTACGGCATCCAGGCCCGTGTCGCTCGGTTCCACAATGTCTACGGACCTCATGGCACGTGGCAGGGGGGGCGTGAGAAGGCTCCGGCGGCGATCTGCCGCAAGGTGATCGCCGCGAAGGCGAGCGGGAAGCACGAGATCGAGATCTGGGGCGACGGCAATCAGACGCGCTCGTTCATGTACATCGACGACTGCGTGCTCGGGATCAGGAGGATCATGGACTCCGACATCTACGAGCCGATCAACCTGGGTTCCAGCGAATTGGTGTCGATCAATCAATTGGTCGACATCGCCGAGACGATCGGCGGGGTGAAACTGAAGCGGCACTACAAACTCGATGCACCGCGCGGGGTCGCCGGTCGCAACAGCGACAACACGAAAATTCGGAAGTATCTCGCCTGGGAGCCGTCGACTTCGCTCCGTGATGGGCTTGCCAAGACCTATGCGTGGATCGAGGGTGAGTTTGGCAAGGAAGTCGAGTCCGGGAACGCCGCTGCGCTCACCGTGAGCTCGTTCAGCCATGGTTCCAAACCGATCCCCGGTGACGGCTACATGGCCGAGTCGCGCCACATGGACACCTGGAAACAGGGGATCCCCGTCGGGTACGGCGGGCGCGGCGGTGAAGCGAAGCCTTCCGTGTCCGGCACCGTGCGAGGATAAGTGTCTCGACGGTCGGCGCCGTTTCGTCCACGATCTGTGCGGTCGGATGACCCTGGGATGATCCCGTGTCGCCGTCCCGTGTCGGTACGGGCGGCTTCGCTTTTTCGATCGCGCTTCAGCCGTCGCAGCCGGCCCCGTTGGAGCCTGAAGATGATCACTTTTTTTGCCCCGGTTCGAACTTTCGTCGGGTTGTTCGACATCCTGCAACGGAACGCGATCGCCAGTTGGAAACGGGCGATTCCAGGGGCCCAGGTGATCATCCTTGACCGCGAGGATGCCGTCGGAGCCGTCTGTGACGAGCTTGGCGTCGAATGGGTGCGCGACATTCCGTACGACGAGCGTTTCGATCGGCCATACGTCGGCGGATTATTTGCCGCGGCAGAGTCGCGGGCCGTCAATGACATCCTTTGCTTCATCAACGGCGACAACATCATGCTTGATATGCTCCAGCCGATCGAGCAGGTCAAGCGGCGATTTCAGCGGTTTTGTCTCGTCGGCGAGCGGTGCAACCTCAAAGTAGAAGAAGTGCTCGACTTTGACGATCCGCGGACTGCCGCGGCCCTCAAGACGCGTATGCAGACCGAGGGCTGGTGGTCGAACGAGCATGCCATCGACTACTTTATCTATACCAAGGGCAGCTTCGGCTGCGTCCCGCGATTCCTCGTGGGAGCTGGCAAAATGGATAACTGGCTGATCCAAAAGGCGGCGTGTACGGGGCTGCCGTTGATCGACTGCGGTCGGAGGGTAATCGACATTCATCAAGAGCACGAAGAACGGTCGTTTTTCGAGACGAAATACACGACAACCAACGTTCTGTCACCGATCCGTGCGGTAAACGACCGTGAGTTTGCCTTGTGCCAGGTTGCTGTCGGGGGGGGCGGACTGTCGAGCATGCTCGCCGCTGACTGGCTGATGACTGCCGATGGTTTTGTCCCCAATCCGCGGTCCGCGCCCTTCGGCACGCGACGCTCGGTGGCGCGCGCGTTCCATCGTGTTCCTGTCGCCAACCGTCTGGCTATCGCCGCCGAATCCGCTTGGTACGGGTTCCGCCGCCAAGCGGGCGGCTTGGTCCGCCGTCTCGGTCTGCGACGCGAGGCCTGACGGTGCCTCTGGCGGTCGCCGCGTCACGACATCACAGGTAATCGTTGACGACGTTCTCGAACAGCTCCTGCCGGCCGCTCGTGCAGGGCGTGGCGTCGCCCTTGTCGAGCATCAGCCGCTCGAGGCTGGCGAAGCTCTCGCTCCCGGCCTCGATCCGCCGGCCGAGATCCCCCGACCAGCTCGCATAGCGCTCGGCGACGAGCCCCGCCAGCCGGCCGTCGGCGCGGATCGCCGCCGCGATCTTCAGCCCGCGCGCGAAGGCGTCCATCCCGCCGATGTGGGCGTGGAACAGGTCGACCGGCTCGAAGCTCTCACGGCGGACCTTGGCGTCGAAGTTGATCCCCCCCGGGGCGAGGCCGCCGTACTTGAGGATCACGTGCATGATCCGCGTCGTCAGGTAGATGTCGGTCGGGAACTGGTCGGTGTCCCAGCCGACGAGCGGATCGCCGGTGTTGGCGTCGATCGAGCCGAGGAAGCCCTGCAGCCCGGCGTATTCCAGCTCGTGCTGCATCTCGTGACCGGCGAGCGTGGCATGGTTGGTCTCGATGTTCATCTTCACGTGCTTGTCGAGACCGTAGGCGCGGAGGAAGTTGATGCACGTCGCGCAGTCGAAGTCGTATTGGTGCTTGGTCGGCTCACGCGGTTTGGGTTCGAAGTAGAACTGCCCGGTGAACCCGATCGCGCGGGCGTGGTCGACCGCCATGTGCATGAACCGGGCGAGGTTGTCGAGCTCGCGCTTCATGTCGGTGTTCCACAGGCTCTGGTAGCCCTCGCGGCCGCCCCAGAAGACGTAGCCCAGGCCCCCCAGCTCGTGCGTGACCTCGATCGCCTTCTTGACCTGGGCGGCGGCGAACGCGAACACCTCGGCGTTGCAGCTGGTGGCGGCGCCGTGCACGTAGCGCGGGTGGGAGAACAGGTTGGCGGTGCCCCAGAGGAGGCGGATCCCCGTGCGCTGCTGGTGCTCGCGGAGGCGGGCGGCGACCCGGTCGAGGTTGCGGTTGCTGTCGGCCAGCGACGCCCCCTCGGGCGCGACGTCGCGGTCGTGGAAGCAGTAGAAGCCGACCCCGAGCTTCTCCATGAACTCGAAACCGACGGCGACCCGGTCGAGGGCGGCGTCGAGGGTGTCGCCTTTGGTCTCCCAGGGGCGGCGCATCGTCGGGGCGCCGAACGGATCGCTTCCCGTGCCGCGGAAGGCGTGCCACCAGGCGACGGCGAAGCGGAGGTGCTCGCGCATCGGCTTGCCCTCGACGAGGGCCGTGGCGTCGTAGTGGCGGAAGGCGAGCGGGTTGCGGCTCGCGGGCCCCTCGTAGCGGATCCGCGCGATCCCTTCGAACGCCTCACGGTGTCCACGTGCCATGATCACCTCGTTGGTTGCCGCGAGGTCCATGGCGTCGCGGCGTTCGGTTCGGTGCGTCGCACCGCGCGCCGCCTGCTCACGCCGATCGGCGCCCGAGCCACCGCCACCAGCCCTTGCCTCTTCCTGCCATGCCGACCTGGTGCCGGCAGCCTGACAGACGGAAACCGTCGAACACGTTGGGCGGCGTGGCAAAGGCGGTGCGGAGGTCGTCGTGCTCCGCAGCGAGATAAAAGCGGTTGAGGCCGTCACCGTAGACGAACGAGTAGCCGCGTCCCGTGAGCAGCGGCTCCCACACGGCGTGGCTCGGATCCTGGCTGCCGGGCACGACGCTCTCGGCGACGATGATCCAAGGCCGGTGATGGTCCAGCGCCATTCCGGCGAATACCTCCTCCTCGGCCCCCTCGACGTCGACCTTGAGGAAATGGATGTCTGGCGGCGCATGGCGGTCGCACAGGGCGTCGACCGTGGTCACGTCCACGTCCCACTCGGCGGTCGGCCGGCGCCCGGCGCGGACGTGGCGGGCGGCGACGATGGCATCCATGGTCGAGCAGCCGCTGTCGACGGTGCCGAACCGCCAGAAGCGCCGCTTCCCCGGCGCGCTGCCGACGAGCACGCAGGCGTTGGTGTCGCGCGGACGGCGGGCGACGAACCGGGCGTGGCGATCGGGAAGCGGCTCGACGTTGATCCCGCGCCAGCCTCGCTCGGCGAAGGCGCGGGTCACCGACAGCGTGTCGGGGTCGTCGGCGCCGACGTCGATCCAGAACCCGCCGTCGACGCCGCGGAGGGCGCGCGACAGCATGACGTCTTCGAAGTTCTGAGCGTACGAGACGAAGGTTGCGGCCATCGGAAGACCTACCAGGATGAAGGCACTGTGCGCGCGCCGGGGCCCCGGTGTAAATGCAGGTTTTCGCCGCCATCAGCCGGGAGGCGCGAACCGGCCGAGCAGGCGCCGGCCGGCGTCGGGAAACCACTCGACGAGACCGGCCAGGAGCGCGGCCTTGGCAGGGACCACCAGTTCCGCCGTTCGCCGATCGCAGGCGGCGAGGATCCGGCCGGCGAGCCAGTCGGGATCGATCGCCTTGACCGCAGCGCCGCCACCCGGGCGGGCGGCAGCGTCCGGAAGACCGCCATCGGCGACGTCGTCTGCGTAGCGGCCCGGCTGGGGATCGGCGGCCGTGGCGGCCGTCGACTCACGGCGGATCGGACCTGGTGAGACGAGGAGCACGTGGGCACCGCGCGGGGCGACCTCGAGCCGCAGGGCATCGACCCAGGCCGCCAGCGCCGCCTTCCCGACGCAGTACGGTCCCATCCAGGGCGTGACCAGCTTTCCGGCCAGGCTCCCCACGAACACGAGGTGCCCCGACGCGGCGGCGACGTCGTCGGCGACGGCCTGCGTGAGCTCGACGGCGGTCAGGAGGTTTGCCTCGACCGCCGCAGCGAGCGCTGCCGGGGGCGTCGTGAGGATCCGCGCCCGCCCGGACCGTCCGACGCAGAAAAACAGGTCGTCGACCCCGTCCCAGTGGCGGAGTGCCTCGCCGACGACGCGCCCCCCTTCGCCGGGCCGCGCGAGATCGGCCGCCACTCCGCGGACGCGCGACGCCGCGCCACCGGCGCGCGGAGCTTCGATCCGCTCGAGGCCGTCGCGCACGCTCCCCGAGGAACGGCCGACGACGAGCACCCGGCAACCGACGGCGAGCAACCGCCGCGCCAGCGCGACACCGAACCCGGTGGTTCCCCCCGCCACGATCACCCGCCGGCCGCGCCACGACGTGCCCATGGGGGGAGTGTAGCGGTCGGTGAACCCGCGCACGGTGTACATTGGCGGCGGTTTTTCCCCCGCCTGCCCTCGGAGCCACCATGACGGCCCCCGCCGCCGCCGCGCCTGGCGCGGCCGATCCCGTCCGTACGAAGGTCGTCGCCACGCTCGGCCCCGCGTCGCGCTCCGACGAGGGGATCCGCGGTCTGATCGACGCCGCGGTGGACGTGTTCCGCCTCAACATGGCGCACGGCACGCCCGACGAGCACGCCGCGGCGCTGGCCGCGATCCGCCGGATCGCCGACGAGGCGGGCCGGCCGATCGGCGTGCTCGTCGATTTGGCCGGCCCGAAGATCCGCCTCGGCGAACTCCCGGGTGGCGCCGTCGAGTGTGCCGAGGGGAGCCTGATCCGCTTCGTAAGCGGCACGAGCAGCACGCGCCCCGACGAATTCGTCACCACCTACCCGCAGCTCGTCGACGAGCTGTCCAAGGGGGATTCGGTGATGCTCGCCGACGGCACGATCAGCCTCCTCGTCGAGGAGCGCAGCGCCGACGCCGCGGTCTGCCGGGTCGTCCAGGGAGGGACGGTGCGCAGCCGCCAGGGGGTCAACCTCCCTGGCGTGCGCCTCTCGGTGGCGGCGCTGTCGCCGGCCGATTGGCAGCATGCCGAGTGGGCGGCGGGCGCGGGGGCGGACTTCGTCAGCCTGTCGTTCGTGCGCACGGCCGTCGAGGTCCGGCTTCTCAAGGAACTGCTCCGGACCCGCGGCTCGGTGGCCCGCGTGATCGCCAAGATCGAAAAGCTCGAGGCCCTCGACGACCTCGAGGCGATCGTCGACGCCGCCGATGGCGTGATGGTGGCGCGGGGCGACCTCGGCGTGGAGATCGACGTCGCGACGATGCCGATGATGCAGAAGCGGATCATCCGCACCTGCCAGCGCTACCAGAAGCCGGTGATCGTCGCCACGCAGATGCTCGACAGCATGCACAAGTCGCGGCGGCCGACGCGGGCCGAGGCGACCGACGTCGCCAACGCGATCCTCGATGGCGCCGATGCCTGCATGCTCTCGGGCGAGACCGCGATCGGCGACCACCCGCACCTCGCCGTGAAGATGATGCGGCGCATCGCGCGGGCGACCGAGGAGCTGTACCTCGACGACCGGAAGCGCGTGATCGAGCAGGGGCTGGCCGCGGTGCCGGGGGTGATCGGCGAGATCGTGCCCCCTCCCGAGAAACTCGTCGATGGGCTCCACCCGATCACGCAGGCGGTGGTTGACGGCGCCGGGCGGATCGCCGCGCAGCTGGGCGCCCGCCTGGTGGTCGTGGCCACTCGCACCGGACTGTCGGCGCTGGCGCGCTCGAAGCGCCGGGGCGGCGTGCCCACGCTCGGCGTCAGCGACAACCTGGCGAGCCTCCGCCAGATGGCGCTGTACTGGGGGGTGACGCCGCTGGCCATCGAGGGGGACGACGTCGGCGCGATCGTTTCCCAGGTCACCGCCTGGGGGCGGGCCGCGGGCCGGCTCTCCCCCGGCGATCGGATCGTGCTGGTCAGCAGCAGCGGCTTCGCCCGGAGCGGCCACGACATGGCCGTCGTCCACGAGGTCTGACGGGGCCGAGCGGACGTCGGCCCGCCGGCCCGTACCGGTTCACCGTCGTGATCGGTTCGCGGACGTCGCCGGGGACGGTATCGTTGGGGCCTGCGGACCGGAACCGGCCGGCGTGTGATCGCCGACCTGCCGGCAGCCTGACGACGAGGAGGACGACGTGGCGGCGAAGACGAAGTGCGTGCTGGCCTACTCCGGGGGGCTCGACACCTCGGTGATCCTCGGCTGGCTGATCGAGCGCGGCTACGACGTCGTCGCGGTGTACGTCGACCTCGGCCAGCCCTGCGAGGACCGCGACGCGATCCTCGACAAGGCGCGCCGCTGCGGCGCGGTCAAGGCCGAGGCCGTCGACGTCCGCGAGGAACTGTGCCGCGACTTCGCCTTTCCCGTGCTCCAGTGGCAGGCGCGGTACGAGGGCACCTACCTGCTCGGCACCTCGATCGCCCGGCCGCTGATCGCCAAGGAGTGTGTCGCCATCGCCCATCGCGAGGGGGCGACCGTCTTCGCCCACGGGGCGACCGGCAAGGGCAACGACCAGTGCCGCTTCCAACTCGCCGCCGAGGCGCTCGATCCGGCGATCAAGGTCCTGGCGCCGTGGCGGATCCGGGAATTCCGCGATCTGTTCCCCGGGCGCACCGAGCTGATCGAGTTCTGCGAGGCGCGGGGGATCCCCGTCAAGGCGTCGAAGGGAAAGCCCTATTCGTCGGACGAGAACTGCCTCCACACCAGCTACGAAGCCGGCTTGCTCGAGGAGCTCTCCACCGACGGCTACGCGCTGGTCGACTTCGGGATGACGGTCGCACCGCAGCACGCCCCCGAGACCCCGGAGACGGTTCGGATCGACTTCACCGCGGGCGTGCCCGTGGCGGTCAACGGGCGGTCGCTGGCCCCCCACGAGATCGTCCTCGAGCTCAACCGCATCGGCGGCCGCAACGGCGTCGGCCGGATCGACGTTCTCGAGAACCGGCTCGTCGGCATGAAGAGCCGCGGTGTCTACGAGGCGCCGGGGATGACGCTGCTTTACGAGGCGCATCGGCTCGTGGAGCAGATGACGCTCGACCGCGACCTCGTCCACCTCCGCGACCGGCTGTCCCCCGAGATCGCCGAGATGGTGTATTACGGATTTTGGTACGCGCCGAAGATGGACGCCCTGTTGGCGTTCATCCGCGAAGCGCAGCGTCCGGTGACCGGCAGCATCGAGCTGGCCCTGTACAAGGGCAACGTCCTGGTGAAGAGCCGGACGAGCCCCGTGAGCCTGTACGACGCCGCGATCGCGTCGATGGAGGGGGGCGGCTCCTACGACCAGACCGACGCCGAGGGCTTCCTCCGGATCCTCGGCCTGCCCGGCCGGGTGCAGGGCCGCGTGCGGCCGCGCTCGTGCGATTGAGATCCACCCGGGGCGTGGGCGCCCACTGGCCTCCTGGGAAGGCCTTGCAGTCAGTGGCGAGTGCCCGCTTGGCCGTGGTCATCGTCAGCCTCCGCTGGGCGGCACGCCAGCCGGCCTGCTGGCTCGCCGCGGCCGTCGGCTGCGCCGCTCCGCTGGTGCCGGTGCCGTCGCCCTGGACAGGCGGCGTCGCCGCGATCATCGGCGGGGTGGTGGCGTGCGCCGCGGTGGGGACGACCGCCGGCGCGGTCTGGATCGCGGCCCGCGCGGCGTGGCCCGCGATCGCGCTCGTGGGCGGCGCCGCCTTGGCCGGCGATGCCACCTTCGTCGCCGCCTCGCTCGCCGGACTGGCCGCCGCCGTGGCGCTGATCGGGCGACTGCGCCACGATGCCTCGGCCGCCGACGCCACGACGGCGGCGCTGGTGGCGACGGCCCTCGTCGGCGGCCTCGCCGCCGCCGCGGCGGCGGTCGCCGGCGACCCGCGCGTCGGCGGCGTCGTGGCCGTGGGCGCGGCGGGATTGGTGGTGGTGGCGACGCGCCTCGCGGGAGACCGAGGCGGGTGGCTGTTCGATCCCCTGCCGTGGAGCCTGGGCAGGCCTCCCGGGCCCTGCCCCGCGACGACGCGGCTGCGCTCCATGCTCCTTTCAGCAGCGATGGTCTCCGGCTTGGCGACGATGGTCGGGGGGCTGTTTCTCCTGCCGTCGGCGACGGTCGCGGCGCTGGTCGGCGGGACCTGGCTGGTCGCGTTGGCGGCGCCACCGGCGTGTCTCGGCGCCCTCGCCGACGGCGACGACGCGATCCGGCGCTCCGCGCTGGTGGGGCCCTCGACGGCCGTGCGGATCGTGGCCTGGCATACGGCGGTGGTCGTCTGGCCGATGTGCGTGGCGATCGCACTGGCCGCCGGGGATCGCGTGCAGCTCGCCGCGGCGGCGTGGTCGTTGGCGACCGTGACGACGCTGGCGATCGCCCTCGCGCTGACGGCAGTTTGGGGGCGTTGGGGAAATGGCGGCGCCGGGGGGGTGGGAAGGGGCGAGACGGCGCTGGCGCTGGCTCTGGGGCTCGCGGCAGGGATGATGCTGACCGGCCTCAACGCGGTCACCCGCCGGACGATCGCGTCGGCGGCGGCGGGCTCTGGAGTCACGTGGGACGAGGGCCGATCGGCCGCGCGGTATCCGGGGCTTGCGGCGTTCGAACGGTGTTGAGGCTTTCCGCCTCACCTGCGACACTCTCCACCTCGCCGGGACCGCCAAGGCTGCCTGAATCACCGTGAGGGAGGCGGGCGGAACGGAGAACAAGGGATCCTGGCAAGGGTGTGTCGAGAAACACGGTGGCGCCGTTCGATAGTAACAGGAATCACCTCGTCACCCGCGCTGTCCGGGGACGTCTGCGACCGCTTCATCGGCGCTGCCGAAGGAAGTCGGCGTGACGGTCGCCAGGCGCGACGAAGTGCACCGGTGCGGTGTCCGACCAACGTCAACACGGTCTTCGCAGTCCCCAGGAGGAAGCGTCGTGCACGGAACCAGCGTCGCCGGTGAGGTGATGGGCACGGGAAGAGGGACGCGGGCGGTCGGCGTTCACCGGACGCAACGTGGATGGCTGCCGCCCCTCTGCCACGCCGCGAAGGCGATGGTGCTCGCGGCGGGCGTCGCCGGTTGGTCCGCCTTGGCTGCGGCCGGGGCCTTCCCAGCCAGCGAACAGGTGTTCCCGGCGACGACCCGGCTGTGGTGCAGCATGCCGGACGTCCACGGCCTTTCGGCGGCGTTCGACCGCACCGAATACGGCCAATTGACCAAGGATCCGGCGATGAAGCCGTTCGTCGAGAGCCTCCGCGGACAGATCCGCGATGCCGGTTCACAGCGGCTGGCACGGCTCGGGCTTTCGCTCGAGGATCTGGAGACCATCCCCGGTGGCGAATTGGCCTTCGCCGCCATCGAGCCGCAGCCCGGCGTGCTGGCGACCGTTCTCCTCGTCGATACCACCGGTCACGAGGATCAGACCACGGCGATCATCGAGCGCGTCGTCGCCCGGCTCGACGAGCAGAAGGCCACCCGGCTCCCGGCAGTGGCGGTGACCGCGGAGGGGGCGGTGGTCCACGTGTTCCAGCTCGCGGCCGACCCGCGCGACCGCCCCGACCGCCCGCGGAAGGTCGCGATCGTCCAGTTGCCTCACGCCCTGGTGGTCGGTGACCATCCGGCCGTGGTCGCCCAGACCGCCGGCACGTTGGCCGAGGGGCGGGCCGACAACCTCGCCTCGCTTCCCGCCTACCAGGCCGTCGCCGAGCGCTGCGGGTCGAAGGTTGCGGCCGGTTCGGCACCGCTCCGCTGGTTCGTCGATCCACTCGGGTTCGCCAAGGCGTACCAGGGCGCCAACCCGCCGCGCGAGAAGAAAAAGGGCCCGGACTACGTGACGATCCTCGGCCGGCAGGGGTTCGACGCCGTCCGCGGCCTCGGCGGCGTGGCCCTGTTCGACGACGGCCAGTACCAGCTCCGACACCACACCTTGATCTACGCGCCGCCGCTGCCGGGGCGGAAACCCTTCTCCCCCGATCGCTTCAACCTCGCGGCCCGGATGCTCGAGTTTCCCAACGCCGCCTCCGTCGAGCCGCCCGCCTGGGTGCCGCGCGAGGTGGGCAGTTGGATGGCGTTGCAGTGGGACATGCGGGCGGCGTTCCGGTCGGCTGAATCGCTCGTCGACGACGTCGTCGGCGAGAAGGGCGTGTTCGACGACGTCATCGCCTCGCTCAAGGAGGATCCGGACGGGCCGCAGATCGACGTCGAGTCGGAATTGGTCAACTGCCTCGGCCAACGCGTCTCGGTGGTCAGCGACTACGCGACGCCGATCGACACCGACAGCGAGCGGCTCGTGATCGCCATCGAGGCGACCGACGAGGAGAGCGTGCGCAAGGCCGTCGCCAAGAGCATGTCGACCGATCGTGACATGCGGAAAGTGGAGTTCGAGGGACACGTGATCTGGGAACAGATCGATCACACCGACGCGATCCCGCAGCTCGAGATCGAGACCCCGGGGTTGGCCCGTCGGCATGCCGACGACGAAGACGACGATTCGCGCGGCCGCCGCCGTGTCCGCGAGCGCGAGGAGAAACTGCTTCCCCACTCGGCCGTGACCGTCGCCAAGGGCCACCTGCTGATCGCCTCGCACCGCGACTTCCTCGAGCGCGTGCTGGCGACGTCGGGCGACGAATCGTCGCTCGCCGGCTCGGCCGACTACACGATCGTGGCGGCGGAGGTGGCGCGGCTGTTTCCCGGGTCGATCGCGCTGCGGTCGTTCGGACGGACCGATCGGACCGTCCGTCCCGCCTACGAGATGCTCCGCCGCGGCGAGATGCCCAAGTCGAAGAGCCTCACCGGCCAGTTGCTCAACGCGATCCTCGGCGACGGCAAGGAGGGGAGCGTGCGGAGGCAGCGGATCGACGGCAGCACGCTCCCGGAGTTCGAGACGATCCAGCGCTACTTCGGCACCGCCGGGGCCGGCATGGAAGCGGTCGAGAACGGCTGGTACGTCGCCGGAGTCGCTCTGCGGGGGCCCGATCGGGAGCCGGAGATGGCCCGGGGGCCGGTGAGCAGCGTCGGCCGCTGATTCGTCTTCTCGGCGGTGCGGAGATCGCGGAGGCCGGCAGTGCCCGGATCGGCGCCGCCGGTCAGCGGTCAGCTGGCCGACCGGTGCCGCGTCCCCCTTCGACCTTCGCCCAGAACGGGTGCTGGCGGTCGGCACGGCGCCGCAGGTCCTCGAGGATCACTGCCGCGTCGGGGGTGACGGTGTCCTTCACCAGCCGGCGCCCGTCGAGCGTGACGGTGACGGGGCGATTGAAGTCGACCAGTTCGGGAAGCAGCCAGACCGTCACCCGTTCGGCTCCGCAGTGGACCGTCAGTCCGTTGGTGGCCGTGGTCTTCGCCTCGACCTCGAAGGGGCGGACGTTGGGGGGCGGCGGCCATTGCGACGGGAGCACGACCGTCCGCGGCGGCGCCCCGCTCAACTCGATCCACCAGAAGAAGCGGTCCCACGGGCGCATCGTCACCGCGTCGATCGCCGGCGCGGCGAACGAACGCCGCCGGCGCTGCATCCAGGCGAAGAGCCGGAGGATCTCGTCGGAGAAGTGCTCGTGGCCACGGCCGCGGTATTCGACGTAGGTCACGTCGAACCCCTTGGCGAAGTAGCGGTCGAGGTCCATGCCGTTGCGCGCCAGCGAACCGGAATCGAGCTCGCCGGCGACGAGGTAGATCGGCAGCGTCCGGGCGTTGTGCCAGTAGCGGTTGACGTAGCGGCCGGCGCCCGGGGCGATGCCGATCAGCCCTGCCCACAGGTCGGGGTGGGCAAGCGCGATGTCCCACGCGGCGTCGCCACCGAGAGAATGCCCGG
Organism: Planctomycetota bacterium; assembly: GCA_016872555.1. NCBI lineage: Bacteria > Pseudomonadati > Planctomycetota > Planctomycetota bacterium. Next base: position 58,577 of record VGZO01000017.1, on the reverse strand, counting down.
AGAGGAACACCCGGTCGGTGTCGACCGAGAACCGGCGGCACGCCTCGCGGAGGGCGGCGAGCACGACGGCGTGCTCCCGCGCGGAGTACTCGTAGCCGGTCTGGTCGGCAGCCGCCCAGGCCGGCGCGATCACGATCGTGCCGTGCCGGCCGGCCTGGCCGAGGCGCGTCCCGTCGGGGCCGGGCATTCCAGCCCACCACTCGATCTGGTTGAGTGGTGTCGTGCCGCCGGCGTGGAGGGTCACGATCGCCGGGTAGCGGCGGAGCGGATCGTATTCGGGGGGCAGCTGCACCAGGCAGGGAACGGTGCCCGGTCCCGCACCGTCCGGAATCGCCAGCTCGTACAACCCCGGCTGGATCGGCTCGGGGGGGGCGAGCGGGGGATGCATCTGCCGGGCGACGGCCGCGACGGTCGGGGCCGCGAATGCCTCTTCGTCGGCCAGGCGGCGCAGGAGGGCCGCACGGGCCCCGTCGTCGGCCGAACGCAGGTAGTCGGCGACGCGGTCGCGGACGCGCGCCGTCGACAGCGCGAGCTTGAGATTCTCCACCGCCGCGCCGGCCCCGGTCAGCCATCCGCTGATCGCCAGCGCCACCGCCCGGTCGGCGGGGAGGTCGTCTCCGCCGAGGCGTTCGAAGGTCGCCAGGCGTTCGAGGGTTTCCGGGCCGATATCGGTGGCGATCTCCTCGGTCAGCCGCGTCGCCTCGTCGCGCTGGGGGCCGTCCTCGAGCGCGGCGACCCGCCGGCGGAGCGCGGCGAGCGTGGCGGTGGCCCGCTCGTCCCGCTTTCGGACGCGGTCGCGCTGCTCGCGGACCGCCTCGACCAGCTCTCCGCTGGCGTCGGCCGCTGGAAACGCCTCGATGAGCCGGGCCACGAGCCGGTGCTGGCCCGCCTCTTCGCGCTGGCGGATCTCCTCGAACAGGGCCACCGCCGCCAATTCACCCAATTCGCGTCGCTCGGTGGCGAGGTCGGCGAGGGCGGGGAAGTCACGAATCACGAGGTCGAGTTCGCTGCGCGCGTCTTCGTAGCGACCGGCCTGCAGCCAGAGGCGAACGAGCTTGAGGCGCTCGTCCGGATCGGAGCCGTCGATCGCACCGTTGACCACCTGGCGGACGACGTCACGCGGCAGCGACGAGGTCGCGATACGCATGTCGAGCAGGATCGGTTTCTCCGTCTGGAGCCCTTCGATCCGGGTCCACCGGGGCGTGATCTGCGTGATCCCCTGGACCACGTCCACGCGCCCTGCTCCGGTGGCCAGGGAGAGGATCCGCCGGCCACGGTCGTCGAACGGCGTCGTGCCGACGATGCCCCCCACGGCCGCCACGCGCCGGCCGTTTTCCGGCACGCGCTGCTCGATCTCGATCCGTTCGGTCCCGACGTCGAACGGCCCCTCCTCGACCTTGGTGACACGCCGTTTCGGGACCATCGTCCGCGTCAGTTCGTCGTCGCAGGCGAGCACCGGCGTGCCTGCCCCTCCCCCCGTCTCGGTGAGTGGGTTCACCACGATCCCGGGCAGGAGGGCGAAGCGCCCCTCGAGAACACGCCCGTCGTCGAGGGCGACGACATCGGCCTCCGCCGGACCCGCCGGGGTGAGGACCACGGCCACGAGCGCCGCGATCAGCCCGACCCTCGCCCGCCAACGCCACGGCAGCGTCTGGACGAGGGGGGGCGACATCACCACTGCGTCGAATTGTTCCATGGCAGCAGTCTAGCTGTCCGTGGACAAAGCCCTCTGAGGCCAGTGTCCACTCTGGCGACCGCGGGAAACGCCGAGGGTTTCCCGGGTCGCCGTCGGCCGCATCCGGCGGCCGATCACTTTTTCCACGGTCTGCTGGCGCGCGAAGCGCGCGGCCGACCACGCCGGTTCGTCGCTTGACCCCCGCCGGATGGCGTCGGAAAATCGCGGCTCGACGGCAGGCGGCGGAGGTGACCTTCGGCTGGCCAGCCGATGGTCTGGTGGAGTGCGACGTGGGAAGACGGGTGCGACAGGGCCAGCAGCGAGGGATCCGCCGCTGGCTGGCGAGGACGGTGGCCGCCGTCGTCATCATTCCGGTAGCGCTGGTCGTGCTCGTCGGGCTCGGGGCACTTTTGCACGCGTTGGGGGATCGGGGTGGGGCGATGGCGTGTGCGCGCCTCGTGCTTGTCGGTGGCGTGGTCTGGGCGACGAGTTTGGTCGCGATGGGCCTGGTGACCGCACTGGCGGTCGCCGGCGACGGAGGACATCGCCATTCGGGGGGGCGACGGAGGCGCGACCTCCCACCCGGTGGCGGCGGCACGCCATGAGGATGTGGTCGGGTGCCGGAGCGTAAGGGGGACCGGGGCGATGGCGATCAAGTTCCGTTGTCCCGGGTGCCGTGCCAAGCTCTACGTCCCCTCGCGCTGGCAGGGGAACACGATCGCCTGCCCACGCTGCGAGGCGCCGGCCGTCGTTCCCGCTTCCGGAGCCGAGGCACCGGCTCGACCGCCAAGGCACTTCGACTCTCCAGCGGTGGAGGCATCGCTGGCAGCGCTCGACGGGAACAGCCACGAAGATCCGTTCGGCGACGCGCCTGTCACGCTGCCGCGGCCGGGGCGATCGGGCCGAGCCTCATCCCCGCCGGTTCCCGACCGAGCGGCCTCCGCCGCTCCCGTGGTGGTCGTGTCCAAGGACCACGCAGAACCCCGCCCACGTGGTTTGCGCACGCCGGTGACGTTGCCGTGGTGGGCCGTCTATGCTTATCTGGGGACGCTCACCCTGAGCATCGTGGCGGCGTTCTTCGCCGGGTTCTGGTGGGCGTCCGTCGGAGCGCCGGGCCCATGACGATGGCGTGTCGCATGCCGCGCCCGAACCGCTCGACGCGCGTCGTCGCGGCCTTGGTGATCGTCGGCGCCTGCGGTTGGATCACGCGCCCCGCCCCCCTCCGTGCGGCCGATCAGGCGCCTACTGCCGGGGCGGTGAAACGGCTCCTCGACGAAGCCGAAGTGCTCCTCGCCGACGGCAAGCCCGGGCGTGCGAAGGACCGCCTCGGTGAAGCGGCGGGGATGCTCACCGCGCTCGCCGAGGAGAGTCGCCCGCCGACCGGATTCCGCGCGCTGTGCACGCGTGCCGGTGATCTGCGTGAGCGGCTCGATCTCGAGGGGGTCGACGTGTCGGCTCTCCTCGTCCCCTCGGGCATGGCGGCCAAAGCGACCCGTCCGGCGCCGGCCGATCGGCCCGCCCCCGCAGCCCAGCCGGGGCCGAGCTTCACCAAGGAGATCGCTCCGCTGCTCGTCAGGCATTGCGGGGGGTGCCATGTCAGTGGCCGCCGCGGCGATTTCCAGATGACCAGCTACGACGGCCTGATGCGCACCGGGATGGTGCAGAAGGGCGCCGGGGCCGCCAGCCGGCTGGTGGAAGTGATTCTCTCCGGCGACATGCCGCGCGGTGGAGGGAAGGTGCCGGCGGCCGATCTGGCTACGCTGGTGTCGTGGATCGACCGCGGGGCGGCCTACGACGGCACCGACCAGGCCCTGCCGCTCACCGGTCCGCCGGCTGGCCCTCCGGCCGCGACGGCCGCTGCGCCACCGCAGCTCCGCGGTGCGGTGGCGCTCCAACCGGGGGACGTGTCGTTCGCGTTCGAGGTGGCGCCGGTCCTGCTCCAGCACTGCGCCGGCTGTCACGACGCCGACGATCCCGAAGGAGGGCTGCGGATGGTGTCGCTCGAATCCCTCGTCCGCGGCGGTCAGACGGGGCCCGCGGTCGTGCCGGGCAAATCGGCCGACAGCCTCCTGGTGAAGAAGCTCCGCGGCACGGGGATCGAGGGCCAGCAGATGCCCCTCGGCAAGCCCCCGCTGGCCACCGACACCATCGACCTCATCGCCCGGTGGATCGATCAGGGGCTGAAGCTCGACCTGCTCTCGCCGAAGGCGGCGCTGGCCGACGTCGCTGCGGCTGGTCGTGCCCGCAGCCTGTCGCACGAAAACCTCGCCCGGGCACGGTTCGCCGCCACCGACGGGCTGTGGCGGCGTGCGATCGCCGACGAGGAACCGGTGGTGATCGCGCGGGGGTCGAGCCTCTGCGTGGTTGGCAACCTGCCCGCGTCGCGCCTGGAGGAGGTGGCGGAGGCTGCCGGGCGGATCGAGGCGGAGGTGGCTGGGGCGCTGGTGGCCGATGGGCAGCCGTTGATCAAGGGGGGGATCGTGCTGATGGCGTTCGCCAAGCCGTTCGACTACTCCGATTTCTGGGTCAACGTCCTCGGCGCCGAGCGCCCCAAGGGGCTCCTCGGCGGGGCGGGGATCTCGGGCGACGTCGTCTATGGGGCGCTGGTGGTGCCGGAGGCTGGCCAGCCTGCGACCGAACTCGACTTCCGCCTCGCGGAACAGATCACGGCTGCCGCCCTGGCAGGGCGCGGTGTCCCCGCCTGGTTCGCCAACGGCGCCGCCAGGGTGACGGCCGCGAAGCTCGTGCCGAAGGCGGCGCTGGCAAAATCGTGGCGCGCCGAAGCCGCCGACCGGGTCAGCGCGGTTCGCTCGGCGGCCGACCTCGTGGCCGGCCGCGCCGATCCCGCCGACGCGACGCCTGTCGCCGCGGCATTCTTCGGTGCCAGTGGTGGAGCGGCCAAACTGCCTCTGCTCGTCGCGCAACTCGACGAGGGAAAGAGCTTCGATCTGGCGTTCCAGCAGGCCTTCCGTGGGCCGCCGGCCGCGGTCGTCGACGGCTGGCTGGCCCGCGAATCACGGAAGCCCTCACGCCGTTCGCCCTGAACCGATTCGACGGTCCCATCATCTCGGGCGCCGGCGTCTCCGTGGGGAGGGCGACCCGGCGGGAAGGATCGGCGGCGATACGTTTTCCACCGCGATGCCGTGGTGTCGCGGATGCGGAGAGCTCGTTCATACAAAAGGAGGGTGCCTCGGCCCCGGGCACGGGATCCGGCGACCGTGAGGCAGCCGGCGTGCCGCGCTGACGAGACCTGACGGCACCCGACGAGCCTCGGTAAGAGCTCACCGGCATGGTGTCGACAGCAGCACGAACATGGCAGAAAACGTATCGCCGCAGACCCGAACCACCGCGGCGATTTCACTCTACCAGATGCCGGCCACGGTCACACGGTCCGCGCTCACGGAACGCGCACGAAGCGCAGCGGCTCAGAACTCGCCGTTGTCGCGCGAGTGCGGTTCCATCGACTTCGTGTTGCGCTCCACGGCGACGACGACCGTCTGACGCTCCAGACCGTTGGGGGTGCTGGAGACGATCGGGATCACCTGCCGTTTGTTGGGGAGATCGACGCGGACGCGGAACGTGCCGTCGGGCTGAACCTTGACCGGCTCTCCCTGCAGCGTCACGTAGCAGCCGGCCTCGGTGACGCCGTAGATGATCATCTCGGCGTCGACCTCGAGCTGCAGGCCCCCGGCCTGTTCCCCCTCGCCGTCGGCGTCACCGCTCGACCGGCGGCCGACCGGCGGGCCCATCGGCCGGCGCAGCCGTTCTTCAAACAGTTCCTGCAGTTCGGTGCAGTTGTTCTCCGGCGAATAGCCGCCGCTCATCGAGTAGATCTTGTCGCAATCGGCGGCGATGTCGCCCCAATGGACGTCGAGGGTGTCGGCCTGCGAGGTCGCCGGCATCGAGACGCCGTTGCTCCGGGCCAGGACATGGAACCGGCCGGACGGCGTCGCGTAGCCGATTTCAACCCGGCAGCGGATCGGCTCGCGGATGTCGATGAACCAGTTCTTCACGCCGCCATGGACGTCGAACGTGCGGATCACCTGCTCCGAGGGGGAGCCCTGGAGGCCGTTCTCCAATTGCAGCAGGCGGAGCGTGGGCCGGGCGGCGTGCCACTCAGGACCGAGCGCGGCTTCAGCCCGGACGACGCTGGCGGGGGTGATTTCCCAGAAGGCGTGCAGCCAATGGGGGCCGCGGACCATGACCACGAGCCGATCCTTCATCGCCCGCGCGGGCCGCCCTTGTTCCGGACGGGTGGCGAGGTTTTTCGCCCGGGCAAGCCGCTCTCGCGCCTCCTGGATCCGCTGCGTGACCGCCGCGTCCCGGGTGGCGTTCTTGGAGGGCGCGACGTCGCGGGCCACCGTCACCGGACGAGGGCGGAGCGCCGCGGCCGCCACGGGGCGGGCGGCACGGGCTTTGCGGATCAGGGCCCGGATCAACTGATCCTTCCGCATCGAGTGCCAGCCCGACACGCCATGCTGCTTCGCCATCCGGGCGAGATCCCGGACCGGCTTCTCGTTGAGACTGGATGCTGTCACGATGGCCCTCGGCCAACCCCGGGATCGATCACCAGAACTTCACTTGAACCGTATCCAGGAGCCCCTGGAAACGCAAATAAGACACCCCCTGTAGGAGGGTGGTGGGCATGAAACCGGCCGAAAAACGCGGTTCAGCGCCGAGCGGTCGGCGGACATTCGACCGGCTGCAAGGCCCAAGTCGGCGCCGATTCAGGGCCGGTTCGGCCGCGGCGGGCGGGGCTCAGTCGCCGCGCAGCTTCAAGCCGCGCTCGGCGAGTTTTTCACGGACCTCGTTGAGGCTCGTGACGCCGAAATTCTTGCACTCCATGAGATCCTCGGCGGTCCGGCGGACCAACTCGCCGATGGTCGTGATCCCGAGACGTGTCGTGCATTTCCGTGCCCGGACGGAGAGAGCCAGTTCGGTGATCGACTGGGAGAGGATCTCCATGTCGTCGCCGCTGACCGGCAGTTCCTCGACGACCGGGCTCTCACCGGCACCGACCACGGTGAACTGGCCGAGAGACAGCCCCTTGCTGGCGAGCATGTCCTTGATCTCGACGAGACTGGTCTCACCGAAATTCTTGCTTTCGAGCAGTTCGGCCTCGCTGGTCCTGGCGAGGTCGCCGAGCGTCATGATCCCCATCTTCTGGAGGCAGTTTCGGCTCCGCACCGAAAGTTCGAAGTCCGTGACCGGCAGCGAGAGGACATGGTCATAGCGGTCGCGCTGGCGCCCGTCCTGCTCGTCGAGGCGCAAATCACCGGTGGCGGATGAATCCTTGAGAAACAGCCGGGCCCGGGGATGATCGGGAAAGGCCTGGAGCACGCGGCGATAGCACTGCTGGGCGTGGTGGTAGTTCTCGCGGTCCTCGTGAAGGATCCCGAGATTGACCAGTGCCCCGACCGACGCGGGAAACCGGCGGGTCGCCCGCTCGTAGCAGGCGATCGCCTCGTCGTCGTTCCCGGCCCGATCGTTGAGCAACCCGAGGGCGAACAGCGCACCTGGGTGGCCCGGGTCGCGCTCCAGCGCCTTCTCGAAGGCTGCGGCCGCCTCGGCGAGAGCGCCCCCCGACTCGGTCAGCAGCGCCCCGCGCAACGCCCAGTAACCGGCGGGAGCCACCGCGGCATCGAGATTGGCGATCAGCCGGCGAGCTTCATCGTGATCGCCTGCGGCGCTGGCCGCTTCGGCGGCCGCAACAAGGCACTCACCGTCGTCGTAGCCGGCCTTGCGGGCGGCGAGAAACGATTCCTGTGCCTTGGCAAAGTGGTCGGACGCGTCCGCCCCCCCCTGCTCGGCCAGTGCCAGGTGGCCGCGTCCCTGCACGAAAATAGCCAGCGCGCTGCCGTCGGCACTGCGCAGCGTCGCCAGCGCGTCCCGGTGGCGTCCGAGCAGGTGCTGGGCGACCCCGAGACGGACCGACGAGGCGGGGCTCCGTTCGCCGTTGCGCTCCATGTCGGCGACCGCGAGTTTGAGATCGCGGTGGGCCGCGGGGTCATCGCCGAGCAGATCGACAAGCCGCGCGATCTCCGCAGGACCGAAGGGCCCGGTGCCAGTGATCAGGTCACGAACGTCGAGAGTGACCGCCGCAGTCATGAAGCCCCCCAATGAAAACCACCTGTAAGCCTGTCGGTGCGTTCCTGACGACACCGGTCACCGTGGACCAACCAGTCGGTGCCAACCGCGCACGAGCCACAGCCAGGGATTTACCCGGCCCGGACCTGGAACGCGATCGAATCCCGACCGAATCGAGCCGTCTCCGGATCCAAACGCTTCCAAGCTGCGTGCACCACGGTTTCCCGCGATGGCGGCCCGAGAGCCAGCGGTGGGAATCGAACCCACAACCCCCGCATTACGAATGCGGTGCTCTGCCAATTGAAGCTACGCTGGCGTTCCTCCGCGAGCCGGACGCTTGGCCGGCTGCCGATCCGCGAAGAGCCCTGCGGAGGGAATCCCTAAAACTAGCGCAGCGAGACTCGCAGCGTCAAGGGTCGGCGGTTTCGTCCCGGCAGCGAGCCGGCCCGCCCCGCTATGCGGACGTCGCGACGCGGTTCCCCATTCAGGGGGTGTCGTGAGGGAAAAAAGGTGGGGCCTTTGACCCGGCAGGAGCATCCTGCCATGGCCGTGAGAGTCAGGGGCAAGGCGACCGCACGACCGAAAAAGCCAAAGGCCCCACCTTGGGGAAGTTTGTCGGGAGGCTCGCGTTTCGAGAGGCTTTTAACGCCCGCTCGTGTCGCTCGCCGCCGGTAAAGAGACGCTGCACGTCGTGTGCCAATTCCCCGCCGGCGCCGTTATCCTCGTCGGTCCGCCCTCCAGGTGCGTCGAAACCACCGCTTTCGGCCTCGACAGCCAAGTAGAGGTGTCCATGCGGGCACGAATCGGCTGTCTCAATGTGAGAAGGTCTGGCGAGGTGGCCACTGCCGCTGTTCGATCCTGCGTCACAGCGCGGCAATCCGCAGCGGTGCGAAGTGAGGCGTTTCAGGTCGCAACTCTGGAATCGGTGCGACCAACTCGGGGCCCTGGCGTGGCAGTCATCGCTATGATGCGAAGGGTTGCTGTTTCGGGCCGGTCCGCCTCCCGAACAGCTGCCAAGGAACCGGTTTCCCGCAGCATTTCGGCCACTGGCTCCCATCCGAGGACGGTCACCCCTTGAATCCTCGCCTCCCGGCGCATGTCGGCACTTTTCGAGTCGGCCCCGGCCATCCCCTGCTGGTGATCGCGGGGCCATGTGTCATCGAGTCTGAGGCGCTGTGCCTGCGCATCGCGGAACGATTGGCGCTGGTGTCCGTCGAGCTCCGCCTACCGGTGGTGTTCAAGGCGTCGTTCGACAAGGCCAACCGGACCAGCGGGAGTGCCTTCCGCGGACCGGGAACCGACGAGGGCCTCGCGATCCTCGCGCGTGTCCGGCAGAAAACCGGCCTCCCGGTGACGACCGACATCCATCTCCCCGAGCAGGCCGGTCCGGCGGCGGAGGTGTGCGACCTCATCCAGATCCCGGCTTTTCTCTGCCGGCAGACCGACCTCCTCCTCGCCGCCGCCGCGACCGGCAAGGCGGTCAACGTGAAAAAGGGGCAATTCCTGGCGCCTGGCGACATGCGGCACGCCGTCGCCAAGTTGCTCGCCGGCGGCTGCCGAGACATCTGTCTGTGCGAGCGCGGCACCTTCTTCGGCTACGGACGGCTGGTCAACGACTTCGGTGGCTTGGCCGAGATGCGGGCCCTCGGTGTGCCGGTGATCTTCGACGGGACGCACTCCGTCCAGCGCCCCGCCAGCCTCGGCGACAAGACGGGAGGCGAGCGCGGCCTCGTCGAACCGCTGTGCCGCGCGGCGGCGGCGGTCGGGATCGACGGGCTGTTTCTCGAGACCCATCCCGATCCCGACTCGAGTCCCAGCGACGGACCGAACATGGTCCCCCTCGATGCCATCGGTGGCCTGCTCGAACGGGTGCTGCGGTTCCATGCCGCCCGGCTCGCCGCCGACGCGGAGGCTGCCGCATGCTGACGCGCGGGCCGTCGCAGCCGATCGATCGTCACATGCGTTCGCGCAGGGACCGCGGTGTCGTCTTCGTCCTGGCACTGGTCGTGGCAGGGTGCGGTCGCGCTCCGGCGACCCCTGGCCGCGCCGCCACCGCGCCGGCGGCCCCGCGGGTCGGCGCGACGATGTCGGAGGAAATCCGGACGCAACTGCTCTCCGGTGCGATCGACGTTCTCGGCAAACTCGACGACTACGACGAGGGGGCGGCGACGGCGCAGGTCTTCGACCGTCTCAATCAGTGGAGCCACGCGGTGGGGCTCGATGCGGCGCCGCCAGACTGGCGTCCCGACGCGTTGGTCGGCACGATTTCCGCCCCGCTCGCCGACGAGACCACGCTCCGCGGCCTCGGGAGCGGGACCTTCGACGCCGGCACCGACATCGTCACGCTGCGCGACCAACGCTGGCTGGCGGATGTTGCCGCCACCGCGCGGCGCGACGCGGTCGGTGATCTCGAGGTCGCCCGCAACCTGTTCGACTGGACATGCCGGACCCTGGCGATCACCACCGACCCGCCGGCGGTCCCCACCGAGGCCACGCCGGGCAGCCGCTGGTTCCTTCCCGGCGAGATCCTTCTCGCCGGTCGTGCCAGCGCCCCGCAGCGCATGTGGGTGTTCCTCGAATTGCTCCGTCACGCCGCGCTCGACGGCGTCGTGCTCGCCACCGGGGATGCGTCCACGGGCCAGCTGCGGCCGTGGGCCGTCGCGGTGATCGCCGGCGGCGAGGCCTACGTGTTCGATCCGCTGTACGGGCTGGCGGTGCCCGGCCCGGGAGGAACGGGTGTCGCGACCGCCCGTCAGGCCGCGGCCGATCCCTCGATCCTCGCGTCCTTGTCGCTACCCGATCGACCATACCCGGTTCAAGCCGACGACATCGGGCGGCTCACCGTCCTCGTTCCCGCCGCGCCGTGGAACCTCGCCCGGCGGATGGCCCGGATCGACGCCGAATTGGTCGGGACTCGTCGCTTGAACCTCTCGATCGACGCCAGCGCCCTCGCCCAGCGGGCTTCGGCGGCGCTCCCGGGCGGCGCCGCGACGCCGGGGGGCCGGCTCTGGGAGTTTCCCTGGGTGTCGATCGCCAGACGCCGCGGTGCGACCGGCCAGGCGGTCATGGCCGCCCTCGGCACCGAGCTCGGACCGCTGTCGATGGCGTTGACGCAGTCCGGTGGCCCGGGAGCGACCGACAAACTGGTGCGACCTCTGTTCAACGCCCGCCTGCGGGAGTTCCGCGGCGACATCGAGGGCCCCGACGGGGCGAAAAGCGCCTACCTTCTCGCCCGGCCGTCGACGGCGACGATCAACGCCGGCGTCGCCGGCCTGCCTCCGGAGCAGGCCGACGTCGTGAAGCGATCCTATGAACGGCTCAAGGAAGCGGCCACGTATTTCCTCGGCGTGTTGACGCTCGGTGAGCGCGACTACGAGACCGCCGTCGATTACCTCGGACGGATGACTCTCGAGGAGCACCCCGACGGCATCTGGGCCGATCCCGCCCGGATCAATCTCGCCCGCGCCAAGCAGGCCCTGGGGCAACCCGCCGAAGCGGCTGCCCTGCTCCGTGCCGATACGTCGCCGCAGCGGTTCGGCAGCCGGATCGTCGCCGATCGGATCGTCCGTCTCCAGCCCTGAGCTGCGGCCCGGCCCGGCGGCGTTGCCGCCCCGGATGGCCGGCGATATGCTCTGTGGTTTCCCCCCGAAGCCCCCGTGATGCGATTGCCATGAAAGACGGAATCCACCCCCGTTACGTCGAGACGGTCGTCCGCTGCGGTTGCGGCAATTCCTTCACCACCCGCAGCACCGTACCGGAGTTGAAGGTCGACATCTGCAACGCCTGCCATCCGTTCTTCACGGGCAAGCTGAAGTTCGTCGACACCGCCGGGCGAATCGAGAAGTTCAAGTCCAAGTTCGCCGGTGCCGGATATGCCAGCCTGAAGAAGGGCGCCGGTGCGAAAAAGGGCGCCGCCGCGGCCGAGCAGCCGGCCTCCTGATCGGCCGCTTGCCGCTCCGGGCCGCGTCCGTGATCCAGTCCGTCAGGGCGTCTGCGGCCCGGCGCGGAGCGCCCGATCCGGTGCCCCCGAGCGACCGCCACGCCGATGCGCGACCAACTCGACGCCACGCTGGCCCGCTTCGAGGTCCTCGAACGCGAGCTGGTCGATCCGGCGGTCCTCGCCGTTCCCCAACGCCTGGCCGCCGTCGTCCGAGAGCACGGCACCCTCGCCCGGCTCGCCCGGCGCTACCGGGCGTTCCTCGAGCTCGAGCGGCAACTCGTCGATCTCGAGTCGATGCGCCGCGACGCCGATCCCGACGTCCGCGCTCTCGCCGAGGCGGAGCACCCCGACCTGCTCGCCCGCCGCCATGCGGAATGGGAAGAATTGGTCGACCTGTGCAGCGACGACGACGATGCCGATCGCGGTCGCTGCATCGTCGAACTCCGCGCCGGCACAGGCGGCGACGAGGCGGCGCTGTTCGTCCGCGATCTCTACGAGATGTACCGGCGCCACGGCGTCGAACGCGGGTGGGACTTCGAGGTCCTCGACGCCAGCCCGACCGAGCTCGGCGGCTTCAAGGAACTGATCCTCGGTGTCAGCGGCCCGGAGGTCTACCGGCGGCTCCGCCACGAGAGCGGCGGCCACCGCGTGCAGCGCGTCCCCGACACCGAAACCAAGGGCCGGATCCACACCTCGGCCGCGACCGTCGCCGTCCTCCCCGAGCCGGAGGACGTCGAGGTTTCGATCGGCCCCGACGAGTACCGCAAGGACCTGTTCTGTGCCAGCGGCCCCGGCGGGCAGCACGTCAACAAGACGGCGTCGGCAGTCCGGCTCACGCACCTCGAGACCGGCCTGGTGGTCCAGTGCCAGGACGAGAAGAGCCAGCACAAGAACCTGGCCCGCGCCCTGCGGGTGCTCAAGACGCGGCTCTACGAACTGCGCCGGCGCGAGGAGCACGAGCGCCGGGCGAGCGAGCGGAAGACGCTCGTCGGCTCCGGTGACAGGAGCCAGCGGATCCGCACGTACAATTTCCCGCAGAACCGGCTGACCGATCACCGTATCAACGAGAGTTTCACGCTCGACCAGGTGCTCGCCGGTCGGCTCGGCCTGGTACTCGACGCCATCGAGGCCCACGCCCGCAGCGCCCGGCGCGCCGAGATTGAACGCTCCGCCACACCGGCGGCGGACTGACGGACGCGCTCGATCGCAGGGAGGCCCCATGGCCGAAGAGGTGTGGACGGTCGGTCGGCTGCTGGGCTGGACGACCGACTGGCTGGCGACGCGCGGGAGCGAGTCTCCCCGCCTCGACGCCGAGGTGCTCCTCGCCCACATCCGCGGCTGTCCGCGGATCGCCCTCTACACGGCCTTCGACGAGCCGGTCGCCGACGCCCATCGGGCCCGCTTCCGGGAGTTGGTCAAACGCCGCGGAGCCGGTGCGCCCGTCGCCTACCTGGTGGGGATGCGCGAATTCTTCTCGCTGCCGATGGCGGTCTCCCCGGCCGTCCTCGTGCCGCGGCCCGAGACCGAGGGGCTCGTCGTCCGTGTGATCGACCTGTGCCGCACGTTGCCCGAGGCGCGGATCGCCGACGTCGGCACCGGCTCCGGGGCGATCGCGGTGGCCCTCGCCCGTCACCTCCCGCGGGCGACGATCACGGCCACCGACACCTCCGCCGCCGCGCTCGACGTGGCGCGGGCCAACGTCGCCCGCCACGGCGTCGCCGAGCGCGTCGCGCTGCTCGAGCGCGATCTGCTCGCCGACCTGCCGGGGCCCTTCGACGTGATCGTCAGCAATCCCCCTTACGTGCGCGACGATGAATTCGCGGCCTTGCCCCCCGACGTGCGCCTCCACGAGCCGCGCACGGCGCTGGTCGCCGGTCCCACGGGGGTGGAGGTCATCGCGCGGTTGGCGGCGCAGGCCGTCGACCGCCTCGTCGAGGGGGGCTGGCTGGTGGTCGAGGTCGGTCCCGCGGAGGCGGCCAACGACGTGCTGGCCGCGATCCCGGGCCTGGTCGTCGGGCCGACGATCGCCGACCTTGCGGGGCGCCCGCGGATCGTGCAGGCACGGCGCGCGTGACCGGGCGACCGGACCGGCCGATTGCCAGCGCGGGCTCCCGGGGGGTAGAACATCACTGGGGCATGCAGCGGGTCGGCGTCGGCCGCCCGACCGCTGGCTGGCGCGCGGCCGATGGACCCAAGCACCGTGCGCCCTGGCCCCTCGGGTCGCCCCGACCCGCATCCCCTGCTCCTCGAGGTCATCGCGTGGAGTGTCCGCACCAGGCGGGCACTGGCCAACGCTGCCAGTGAGTCGGCGGCTGCCGTCGCCGACCTGCTCCACCTGACGGGCCACGCGGTGGCCCGGGCGGCCGCGCGAGCACGGGGCTGGGTCGGCGAGACCGCTCGGACCGCTCCGCTGCCGGTCCGGCCGGCGGTGGCCGCGGCCCTGGCCGTCGTGATCGGCTGTTGGCTCGCCGCAGCCCTGCCCGGCACGGCCTTCGTCTGGGGAGCGGTTGCCGCTGCGGCGCTCGTGTGCTGGGGCTTCGCCTCGTGGGTGGGCCGGGGGGCGCTGGCGGCGGCGGCCCTCATGATGGCCGTCGTGGCCGCGATGGCCTCCTGGACGACGGCGCGGCTCGACCTGTTTCCCGCGGATGATCTCGCCTGGAGCCTCACCGACGACGCCCGGCCGGTCGCGGTCGAGGCCACCGTCGTCGAAGCGTCGCGCCCCGTACCCGGTGGTGATCCCGGCCGCGGCGCTGGGAGCGTGCCGGGCGCGGCCGCGATCGTCACCGTGACCGCGGTCCGGTCCGGTGACACCTGGCGACCGGCGTCGGGCCGGGCCCGGGTCGTGGTCGGCGGCGCCGCCCCGGATCTCGTGGCGGGCGCCGTCGTCCGGATCCACGGCCGTGCCTTGCGTCCTCCGCCGTCGCTCAATCCCGGCGAGTTCGACCAGCGCCGGCGTGCACGGCTGACGCGGACGCTGTCGCTGATCCGCGTCCGTCCGGAGGGGATCGTGCTGCTCTCCGCGCCGGCCCCTTGGCAGCCGCTCCCGGTGCTGTCGCGACTCCGCGATCATGGCGCCCGGGCCCTCGCCGCCCACCTGCCGCCGCCACGGGCCGCGCTGGCCGCGGCGCTGCTGCTCGGGGAGCGGGACGCGCTCGACCCGGCGATCGCCGACGACTTCCTCGTCACCGGCACCGTCCACATCCTGTCGATCTCAGGCCTCCATGTCGGGATCCTTGCGATGTTCGCGGCGGCGCTGTTCCGCGCGGTCGGCCTCCCCCGGGGAGTCGGGCTGGCGCTGGTGGCACTGTCCACGGGCGCCTACGCGGTGATGGTCGGTGGCGATACGCCGGTGGTCCGCGCCATGCTCGTCGTCTGGCTGACCTGTGCCGGGGCCGCGTGCGGCCGGCCCGGCGGCGGGATCAACGCCCTGGCGGTGGCCGCACTGGTCGTGGCGCTGGCGACCCCGGGGGAAACGCTGGCCGTGGGGACGCAGCTGTCGTTCCTCTCGACCGCCGCCCTGCTGGCGGTCGTCGGTCGGCCGCCGCGCTCCGCTCCCGATCCGGTCGAACGGCTCCTCGATGCCAGCGCCAGCCCGGGATGGCGCTGGCTGCGGCGCCGGTTGGCCGACGCGCGCACGGCGCTGGTGGCGGGGACGGCGGTCTGGCTGGTGACGGCGCCGCTCGTGGCGGCCCGGTTCCATCTCGTCAGTCCGGTCGCGCTGGTCCTCAATCCCCTGCTCTCGCCGCTGGTGGCACTGGCGATGGGGTGGGGCTTCCTGTGCGTCGTCACCGCGCCGCTCGCTTCGGCAGTCGCCGCCCCGTGCGGGGCGCTGTGCAACGGCTCGCTGGCGGCCGTCGAGTGGGCCGTGCGGCTTGCAGCCCGACTGCCCGGTGGCCATGCCTGGGTCGCCGCGCCGCCGGACTGGTGGGTGATCGGGGCCTACGGCGCGGCGCTCTTGCTCCTGCTGTGGTTACCGGCCGCCCGGCTGCGCTCCGTCGGCACCTGGGCGCTGGCGGCAGCCGCCTGGTGTGCCGTGGGGTTGGTCGTGGCCGGTGCGGCGGGGCGCGGCCACACGGGGCCGGCCCTGGTCGAGGTGGTCGTCGCGGCGATGGGGCATGGCTGCGGGATCGTCGTCCGGGGCCCGACCGGCCGGTGCCTCGTCTTCGACGCGGGACGCCTCGGAGCGCCACTGGCGGCGGAGCGTGGGCTGGCGGCCGTGCTCTGGGACCGGGGAGTGACCCGGATCGACACGCTCGTCATCTCCCATGCCGACACCGACCATTTCAACGCGGTGCCGGGGATCCTCGAGCGCTTCACAGTCGCTGCGGTGGCTGTTCCCGCGGCCTTCGCCGCCAGCGACGCTCCGGCGGTGCGGAGCCTCCGCGACCGGCTGGCGGCCGCCGCCGTCCCGCTCCAGGTCCTCGCCGCCGGCGACGACCTCCCCTTCGAGCCGCTGTGCCGTGTCCGCGTGCTCCATCCGGTCGCCGGTGCCGACGAGTCACCGGCCGACGACAACCAATCGAGCCTCGTCCTCGCCGTCGAGGCGGCCGGACGGCGCCTGCTCCTCACCGGCGATCTCGACGGCGAGGCGCTGGAGCGATTCGTGGACCTCGCGCCCGGGGCGTGCGACGCCGTCGTCGCGCCGCACCACGGCAGTCTGGCGGCGGCGGGAACCGGAATCATCGCGGCCACCGCCCCGCGCTGGGTGCTGGTGAGTGGGACCGGAGGCGACCGTTGGCCCGACGTCCTTGCCGCCTACACCGAAGCCGCCGGTCCCGGCACGGCGGTGCTCCGCAGCGGTGGCGCGGGGGCGATCCTCCTCGAGTTCGCCGCGACGGAGATCGTCGTCCGGCAGCACCGTGGCGGCCGGTGGCGCCAGATCGCCGCTCCCGCAGAGGCCCCTGTCGTCAGGCCAGGGCCGTCGCCCGGCGCTGCGTTTCGCGCTGCCGGCGCAGCCCCGCCGCCACGAGGAGAAGCACGTTGGCTCCGAGGAACGTGAAGAACTCGGTCTGGCCCCCCTGTCCGAAGCCGTAGGAGTGGAGCCCGGCGCCGAGCAGGAAGTTGACGCCGTACCAACTCATGCCGATCACCGCCGCACCGAGCACGCTCCCGGCGGCGAGGCCGAAATTGCCGATCCACCCTGCATACCGGCCGTGGAGGACGATCAGGTAGGCCAGTAGCGACACCAGCGCCCAGACCTCCTTCGGGTCCCAGCCCCAGAAGCGTCCCCAGGAAACGTCGGCCCACAGCCCGCCGAGGATCGTGCCGGCCGCGAGCAACAGCACCGCCACCTGCATCGCCTTGTAGATGAAGCCGGCGAGCGTCGCGCAGGCTGCCGGGGCCTGGCGTCCGCCGCGACCGTCGTCGTGGTACTGGCCGAGGAGGTAGTGCCCGAGCGACAGGATCCCCAGCCCCCACGCCAGCCCGCCCGCCGCGTAGCTCGAGACGATCGTGAGGACATGGATCGTCAGCCAGAAATTGTCCCGCAGCACCGGCTGCAGCGGGCTGAACTGCTTGCCCGGGATCGGGAAGAACCAGGCGATGAACGTCCCGGCGAACGCTACAGCCGTGACCACCAGCCCGAACGAGCGGCGCGCGTAGACGTCGGGAAGGACGCGGCCGAGGTAACCGCGCCCCCACGACAGCGGCACGGTCAGCAGCGCCGTCACGGCCGCGAGCACGACCCGCGGCAGATACCAGGCGGCAGGGAGGAGCATCGACAGCCCGACGAGCCAGACGACGAGGTTGTTGACGTTGGGGAGCGACCGGTCGACGTCGGTCTGCGGGAGCAGGTTGATGATCGTCCGTCCGCCGGCGGCATACGGGGCCATCGCCAGCACCCAGACCACCGCCGCCGAGAGGGCGATCCGCGGAAGGAGGAGGAACCAGTTGGCGAGATTCCAGGCCGACGGGGCGGCGACGCCCTGCTGCCGGGCGTCGAGCGCGGTGGCCTCGCCCGGGATCCACCGGCCGACCGGGGGCGGCACGGCCGTCATCCGCCAGGCATCGCTCAGGCCGCGGGCGCAGGCCGGCGCCACGAGGAAGCAGAGCCCGAGGAGCGACAGGAAGAAGGGAACGTAGATCACCGTCTCGTACATGTTGGTCACCGGCGCCCAGCCGGTGATCGCGACGCGGTTGGCGAAGCCCCATGCCGTCCAGGCGAGCTCCGCCACGAGGAGGATCGTGCCGAGCCAGAACATCGGTCCCCGCACCGCCCCGAAGGCGAGTGCGAATCCGGCCAGCGCTGCGAGGCTCAGCACCCACGACATCCGGAACGGGTCAGACGTGTTGTAGTTCACTTCGCGCGCGGTGCTTCCCACGGGCGGGTAGGCGGTGTGGGCGAGGACGTCACGGTCGACGCGCTCGACGACGAGGTCGCGCCGGGCGGGATCGACCTCCTCGCCGAGCCTCCGCAGCGCGGTCGCCAGATCGGCTGCCGCGTCCGGGCTCGGTTTCCCGGCCGGGTCGCGGACCGATGCGGCCAACCGCACGAATGCTTCGCGGGCCGAGGTGACCGCCGCCGACGGGTAGCCCGTGAGCACGCTCGGCGGCGCGTCGAGCAACGTCGCCAGGCCGAGCCACGGCGGCATGTCTTCGTCGGCGTCGCGCTCGGCGTCGAGCGCCGAGGCATGGAGTGCCGGCACGACCGCCGGACTCCCGCCGTTGTCGTAGAGCGATTCCCCGAGGACGGCGACGCGGTCGGCGAACCGCTGCACGGCACGGCGTTGCGCCGGCGCGGCGGTTGCGACGGCCTTCACCAGCGCGCCGGTCGCCCGGGAGAGACGCTCCCACGGGGCGAGCGCGTCGGCGGTCGGGAACCGCGGTGACTGCCCCGCCGCGGACGCGACGTCGATCAGCGCCCGTTCCACCTCCCCGGCCGCGTCCCGCGCGTCGCCGGCGCGGAGCTGGGGGCCGAGCGGCCGCCATGCGGCGGCGAGGGCGTCGAGTTGGCGGAGAAAACGCGTCCGGCCGATCGCGTCGCTGCTCGACCGGAAGGTGAGTTGCCGCCACGTGACGTACGACTGCCAGAGCTGCTCGACCTTGGCATCGAGCCCCTCGGCGCGAAACGGCGTGCCGGCCGCGGATGCGGCGCGCCGGGCGTCGTCGAGCTTCATGAGGCGCTCGCGGAGCGGCCCGCTTTCAGCGACGTCCGACGGGGCCGCGTGCTTGAGCCGTTGCGTGCTACCACCCTGATCCGAGAACACCGGCAGGTCGAGGAGGGCACGGAGCTCCTCGTGCTCGGCATGGAGGAACGGCAGATCCTCCCACGCCTCGGGCCGCACGAGCCAGTCGAGGAGCAGTTCGTCGGCCGGCCACTTCACCGCCGATCCCCCCGGACCGGTCGGCAGCCGCGGGGTCTGGGCGTTGCAGATCGTCTCGACCTGCCGTCGCGCGAACGTGTCGAGCGGCATCAGCCGCCCGTCCTCGAGCACCGGAATCGCCCGCCACGGCGAGAGCGCGTCGCCGAGCCGGGGCGACGGTGCAGCGGTGGTGGCGGCAGCCCGGGCGTGACCGCCGCCGGCGGCGACGAGCGCCGCGATCGCCAGCACCAGGCGAAGCCCGGCCATCGACGTGCTCTGGGAACGGACCATGGGATCCTCCGAAACCGGACGGCTCAGGCGGGAAGCGGTCCCCCGGACTGGCGCCGGGGGCCGAAAAAATAGGCGCGCATGTAGAACATCGCGAAGATCCCGATGACGACCAACCCGCTGCCGAGATACTTCACGCCACGCCCGGGGTCGTAGTTCACGGTCAACACCGAGGCCTCGAGGCGGTCGGGTTTTTCGCCGGTCCGGCCGGGCCGCGTTGTGAAGCGCTCGTAGAGCGGATCGCCCGGGAGCCAGGGGCCCATGAAGCTCTCCTGGAACAGCCGGTAGCTCCTCCCCGATGCGGGATCGGAGAAATCGACCGGTGCGTTCATCGTGATCGTCACCGGCGCGGCGGTCAGCCGCTGGCCGTCGCGTCCGACGAAGTCCACCTGACTGGTGAAGTGGGACGCTTGGCTGGTCCCCGGATCGAGCCGCCGCTCGAAGTTGTCGAGCGCGACGTCGAATCCGATGTCGACGGCGTCGGGTACGAGCATCACCGTCGCGCTCCGCCCGCTCCCGGCGACCGTGCGGCGCTCCGCCGGCCCCGGCGGCTCGTCGATCGGCTGGATCGGAAGTCCTGCCAACCAGAACTCCTCGCTCCGGCCGTCGATCGACAGCCGTACCTTCGCGGCGCGCCGTTTCGCCGACGGCGGCTTGTCCTTCGAGAACGGGACCGGCAGCGTGGCGATCTCGAGCGTGTCGGCGGGGAGGAAGCGCTCGACGCGCATCTGCAGTTTGGCCCGCGGCATCTCGAAGGCGGCGACGGGGCGCCCGTCGGCGGGAAGTTCCCCGGCCAGCGCCTGCGGAGCCTGCCAGCGGCGGTAGAGGAGCCGGTGGCCGCCCCCGGGGACAGGTGCCTGGACGACGTCGATCCGGCTCTTCGCCTTGCCCTGCATCCGTTCCGCGGCATCGGCGACCTTGGGCTCGATCCACAGCGTGCCGTAGACGCCCGCCGCCGGTGCGTGGCGGGTGACTTCGGGAAGATCGGCGAGGATCACCATCTCCTCCTCGGGTCCGTCGGCACCCCGGCGGACCGAGATCCGGACCGCGGAAAACTGCGGCTGGAAATCGGTCACCGCGACGACCAGATCGGTGCCGGGCAGTGCCGCGGCGGGCTGATCGATTCGCTCGTCGACGAGCAGCCGATGCGGCTTCCCGTCGGCGACGAGCACGACCTGCCCGCGCTCGCCGTAGCCCAACGCCGGATCGGGGATACCGGCAACGAACGCCGTCGCCTCGGTGGGGCTGGCGACCTTCCAGAACACGACCACCCCGCCGCCGACCGTCTGCCGGTGCCGGAGTTGGTCGGGCGAGGCACGGAGCGGATCCGGTTGCCAGGCGAGCGATACCGGTTGCCACATCCCGCCGGCCGCCGCGCCGGGCATGTCGTCGCTGCCGATCCGCAGCTGGACGGAAGGCGCCAGGGCGGCGGTCGAGTCGGCGAAGTAGTCGAGCACTTCGAGGCGCACGCCCTCGGCATCGTGGACCACGCCGGTATCGCGGGGCGCCAGGCCCCACGGGAGGAACGGCCGGCTGACCACCGAACGGGCCGTGCCCTGGGAGTTGCCGCCGTTGGCCTGCCACCCATACTCCGACCAATTGAAAGGACCGGCGCGGAACGGCACGGCGAGCGTCCGCGGCGCGCCGCCGCGCCCGGTGGGGGAAACCGCGATCGAGAAGTGGTGCGAATCCTCAAACGCCTGTCCACCCCGCTCCCCTTCCAGCAGCGGGATCTGGGCGTCGACGCCACCGCGCTGCGACATCAGGCATCCGGCAAGGAGCACCAGCAGGCCGACATGCGTGATCACGAATCCGGTCTGGTAACGCTTCCACGGGTAGCGGATCGCCGCCGCACAGAACACGCTCACGCCGAGCAGGGCGTTGAGGAGGGTGAACCACCAGGTGTTCCAGACCCCGAACTTGACCGCTTCGGTGCCGTAGGCACTTTCCACGAACGTCCCGACGCCGAGGACGATCGCCAGGAGCGTGATGATCACGACGGCGAACCCGAGCGAGGCGAGGAACTCGTACGCCCGCAGCACCCAGCGGACCGGGGCCGATTGATCCGGGCGGGAAAGGCGTCGGGCAGCCATCATGGTCACCGCAGGGGGGGGCCGGGGATCGGCGCATCCGTCGGGGCGGGGGGAAACGCGGGGCGAGTCTCTGCACGACCGATCTCGTGCCCGTCCGGGGAGCGGGGCCCGGGCGGGGCGACGGGCCGTTCCACCGGCTCCCCCGCGCACCGGGGGCAGCCGTCCGTCGCATCCCGATTATAGGCCGACCGGTCAGCGACGCGGAGCCCGCGCGTCGCGGGACCCTGCCGCTCAGCTGCGCCAGCCGAACAACTGGGCGAGGCCGTCGAGGAGCGGATTGGCCATCCGGGTGCTTTCCGGACTGCCGATCGTCCGCACCAGGTCGTAGGCGATGAAGCTTCCCAGGAGCAGCAGCAGCGAGCAGCAGATCAGCCCCACCACCTGCCAGACGCTGAACGCCATCTCCTCGACCACGGTGCCCGGGAAGGCGAGCAGGTCCGACGAGCCGGCGCTGGGGATCGCGCTGTCCTCGGTGAACCCCGAACTGGAGCTCTGACCGCCGATCGTCTGGCCGAAGAAGCTCGACTCCCCCGCCTCCGAGTCGGAGGCGATCACCACCGAAGCGCTTTCCTCCTCGGTGCCGGTGACGCCGCCGAGTTCGAAGTCGTCGCCACTCGATCCGGCCGAGCTGCCCGGCTCGTCGAGCAGGCCCCCGCCGACCTCGAGCGAGACGCCGCTGTCGAGCGGTCCGGACGCCGGTGCTTTGGGCCTCCCGCCTTGCGACGCTCCCGAACCGAGGCTCGGGCTCGATCCGAGCCCGACTCCCGAGCCGAGATCGACCCCCGACCCGAGTGCGATTCCCGAACCCGCGCCGGCAGCCGGGCCGATTCCGGAGCCCCCGGCCAGATCGATCCCCGAACCGAGTTCGATTCCCGATCCGCCGCCGAGGCGCCCCGAGCCCGGGCCGTCGAGCGACGGAGACGACGTCGCCCCGACGATCGCCTCGAGTTGCAGGTCGTCGCTCTCGGCCGCTTCCTGCCCGAGGTCGGGCCCGAGCACCAGGTCACCACCCCCGAGAAGATCGTCGTCCAGTGACAATCCACCGGCGGTGCCGGCCGCGGATCCGAGGCCACCCGTCGCCGATGGCGACTTCGGATTCGGTTGCTGCCCTTCGAAGATCGAGTCGAGCTCCAATCCGTCGTCGAGGACCAGTGGCTCATCCGCCGCCGGACCCTCGGCCGGCAGGTCGAGGTCGAGACTCAGGTCGTCGGAGCCTTCGCTGCCATCGGCGAGGTCGGCCAGGGCACGCTCGATCTCCTCGAGCTTGAACTTCAGCGTCGCGCCGTCCCGCATCGGGAACAGCACCTTGCGGTCGACGAGACGGTTGACCTCGTCGATGGTCTTGCCCAGCATCCGGGCGGCTTCTTCGAGCGACAGGAATTTGCCGGCCATGGGGCGACCTGCGGCGCGGGGAGGAATGGGGCTTTCTGGTGGGATCGTCGAATCCCTGCCTCCGATTCTACGCCCCCGCCGCAGCCGCCGCGCGACCGCCACCGTCATCACAACCGGTACCCGCCGCGATGATCGGCGCGTTCGTCAGCGGGGGGGGGCGTCCTGCTCCACCATCCGCCTGACGGCCGATGGCCGCGGCTCGCCGGCGTTGAATTCGCCAACCAGCAGGTCCCAGGTGAGATTGCGGGTGCTCTTCAGCGTCAAGGCTCCGGTCGCGGCCTCGACGTGGTACACCGCCGCGGCTCGGGCCGAGGCGTCGACCACGAGGAGCATCTGGCGGCCGTCGTCGAGCGGGGTCGTCGAGATCCAGAGCGTCCCGGCCGCCGACTCGCTCGCCGGCCCGACGGGGCGCCCCGGGCGCTGGGCCAGTGCCAGGCCGGCCAAGCCACCTCCCACCAGGGCGGTGGCGATCAACGTCGCCCGTGAACCATGCCACCGGCGGCGGAGCGCGTGGCGGCCGTCGCCGGAGCAACAGTCCGATCGGGGGGGTAGGCCAAGGTGGCTGGTCATCGGTTTGCTCCGCGGGGGGCACGCCGTGTCGATGCGGCGGCAGGGGTGAGCGGATACGTGGTGGCGGCGACGAAGGTCAAGGCGACCTCGCGCACCTGCCGGGCCGACGCCCATCGCCATGCTTGCCTGGTCGACGCAGGGCCCCGGCGCTCGCATGCTCCACTGCCGTTCCCCCGCCGGCGCCGTTTCGATTCAATCGCCCGCGCAAGCGCTACCGATGGTAGTGATCGTGCCGACGGTGCGTTCGGCCCCGACGTTCCGGGAGAGGAAGCCGTGCCGTTCGTCGCCCGCCTGACCACGCTGCTCGTCCGCTCGCCGCTCGTCTGGGGCGGAGCAGGTGCGTTCGCGTTCTTCGCCCTGATCCGTGCCGGCGTCGTCACCCATCCGGGCACGATCCGCTACCTCGCCGGCCACTGGGTCGAGTACGTCGAGACGACGATGTTCTGCGTCGGCCTCGCGGCGCTGGTCATCAAGATGATCGACGTGGCGACGCAGCGGTCGCATGTCGAAGAGACGTGGCTTGACGCACCGGCGGACGGCGGCGACGAGCCCGGGACGGCGGTGTCGCTCCGCGATTCGATCGACGAAGACGCCGAGGGTTGGCTCCCGCGCCGGCTCCGCGAGGCCCTCGACATGGTGGCTCGGACGGGGTCGCCGGAGGGGCTCGAGGACCACCTCAAATACCTCTCCGACCTCGACGCCGCGCGCGCCGCGAGTGGACATGGCCTGGTGCGGTTCATCGTCTGGGCGATCCCGATCATGGGCTTCCTCGGCACGGTGATCGGGATCACCGAGGCGATCGCCAATCTGTCGCCGACACAGCTGGAGAACATCACGCTCGTCGTCGCCGGCCTCGGCGTGGCCTTCGACACCACGGCGACGGCGCTCGCGCTGTCGATGGTGCTGATGTTCGTGCAATTCATCCTCGATCGGCAGGAGCAGCAGCTCCTCGCCGCGGTCGACGAGACCGCCTGGGCGACGCTCGCCGGCCGGTTCCAGACCCCCGCCGGCGGCGACGTGACGGCGCTGGCGGTGGCCCGTCTCGGAGAGGCCGTGACGCGAAGCACCCGGGAGCTCATCGAAGCCCAGGCCAAGGCCTGGCAGGGGCTGGAGCAGACCGCCGGGGCCGGCGTCGAGAGGATGCTGGCGGAGTCGGGCGTGGCCCTGCGGACCGCGGTGACCACGTCGCTCGAGGAGACGCTCGGGCGCTGGCATTCGAGCCTGGCCGAGGCCCACGCCCACCTCACCGGGGCCCACGAGGACCGCTGGGCGAAGGCCGCCGGGGCGCTCTCCGAGGCCGTGGCCGGGCTCGGGCGCCACCAGCAGGCGATCGCCGGCCAGACCGAGCTCCTCGCCCGCGTCGTCGACGCGACCCGCGACATCGCCACGCTCGAACGGGCCCTCGAGGGCAACCTCGCCACGCTCGGGTCCGCCGGACGCTTCGAGGAGACGCTCACCGCCCTGTCGGCCGCCGTGCAGCTCCTCGCCGCCCGCGCCGCCGACGTCGCCGAGCCGCGGCGCGTCGACCTCGCGGTCGTGCGCCGGGTCGGACACGCCGCATGACCAGACTCCGCCGCACCGTCGGGCCGACGATCTCGTTGTTCCCGTTTCTCGCCGTGCTCATCTGCATGATGGGCGGGCTGCTGGTCCTGCTCGTGATCTTCAGCCGGGCCGCCGGCGACGCCGGCCGCGCCGCGGTGCAGGCGGCCCTGGCCGACGTCGAACTGGAGCGGGAGTCGGCCACGTGGCGGGTCGACCAGCTGCGCGGCGTTCGCGACCGTACCGCCGCCGACCTGGCCACGGCCCGTCTCCAGCTCGCCGGCGCGGAGGAGAACGCCCGGGCCCTGGCCGACGAGCTCGACCGGCTGGTGGCGACCGTGAAGGCGCTGGGGGCGCCGAGCGCGCAGCCGGGTGACGACGACCTCACGAGCCTCGAAGGCCAGCTCCGCTCGGCCCGCGAGTCGCTCGAGAAAAAGCGTGCCGAGTCGGCCGACCGTCCTCCCGCGTATGCGGTGATCCCCTACCAGGGCACGCACGGCACCCACCGCCGTCCGCTGTACGTGGAGTGCTGCATCGACGGCGTGTTCCTCCAACCGGAGGGGATCCGGCTCGGGCCGGCCGACTTCGAGGGGCCCCCGGGGCCCGGCAACCCGCTCGCCAGCGCCCTCCGCGCCGCCCGCGAGCACATGGCCCGGACGGCGCGCGATCCCGCCGATCCGGCGCAGCAGCCCTACCCGCTGCTCCTCGTCCGGCCGTCGGGGATCATGGCGTACTACGCCGCGCGGGAGGCGATCGCCTCGTGGGGCAGCGAATTCGGCTACCAGCTCGTCGACGAAGACTGGACGCTCGCCTTTCCCCCGGCCGATCCCCTCCTCCGCGACGTCCAGGTCCGCGCGGTCGAGGAATCGCGGCGCCGGCTGCAATGGCTGGCGGAGGTTCGCCCGGCGAAGCCGGCGGCGCGTCAGCCGCTGTACCGCGCCGCCACGACGCGCGGCGGGATCGTCTCCGAGGGGGGGCCGAGCGTCCTCGGCGACCAGTCGCGTTGGGAGTGGACCGAGCAGCAGGCCAGCGCCGGACCCCGCGACGGTCGATCGGCGCTGGGGACCGGCGCCGGTCCCGGTGGCGGTGGGACTGGCTCCGGGACGTCCGGCGACGGCAGCGGCGGCGACGCGCCGGAAGGTCCCGGCCGACCGCTCGTCGCCGGCGGCGACGACACGGCGGCGCACGGAAATGGTCCTGTGCTCGGCGGCCAAGGGGGCGCCGGCGGCCAAGGCACGACGGGAGGTGCCTTTTCCCGGGCGACGGCCGCGTCGCGCTCCGGGGAGGGTCCCGCTGGCCGGATCGCGGCCGGTGGCGGCGGACCGGGCGGCGATTCCTCGCGCGGTGCCGCGCCGGGCCCGGGGGGCCAGGTCGGTGATCGGTATGCGTCGGCCGCGGCCTCGGCCTTCGCCGGTGGTGGAGCGACCGACGGAACCCCAACGGCCGGGGACGTGGCGCGAGGTGGCGGAGCCGGCGATGCGGCAGCTGGAGCAGCCGGCGGAGCAGCGGCACGCGCGGGCGCCACCGGTGCAGCGACCGCCGGAGGGAGCGCCGGTGGCATGGCCGGAGGCTCCGGGGGCCAACCGATGCCCGGGATGCTCAGTCCCCCGGCGGGCAGTGCCGGGCAGCCCGGTGCCGCAGCGGGGGGCGCGACGGTCTCCCTGTCGACGCAGCGCGGCAGCAACTGGGCGAGTTTCGCGACACAAGACCGACCGATCCCGATCACGCGTCCGGTGCGGATCGAGTGCGCCGCCGACGAGCTCCGGATCTTGGCCGATGGCAGCCGACGGGTCGAGACGCGCGTGGCGGTGCCCGGCGCGACGGTCGAATCGGTCGACGCGCTGGTCGAGGCCCTCCGCGAGAAGGTCGGCCGCTGGGGGCTCGCCGGCGACCGGATGTATTGGAAACCGCAGCTCGTCCTCTCGGCCGCGGCGGGGGGCGCGGGGCGGCGCGACGACCTCTGCCGCCTGCTCGCCGATTCCGGCCTCGAGACCACCACCGACACGCGCGGCGACGAGATCCGCAGCCTGCCCCCGGTGGGCCGCCTTGGCTACGCCGCCATCCAGCCCTGAGAGGAGTCCACCGCGATGGCCCGACCGCGGTCCGGCGAGATCGAGACGGCAGGACAGGACTCGTTCCTCGACGTCGTCACCAACATCGTCGGCATCCTCGTGATCCTCGTGATGCTCGTCGGCGGGCGGGTGCACCAGCTCGTCGGCGGTGCCGCGGCGACCGACACGCAGGCGGCCGAGGTTCGGCGCGCCGTCGGCGAGCTCGCCGTCACCGCACGGAGCCTGGAAAGCGAGGTCGCGGAACTGTCGGCGCAGACGGACGTCGTCGCGGCGGCGGCCGAGGAGGCCGGACGGGCACGGCTCCAACTCGCCACCGCGATCGCCGCGGTGAAGGTCGACCTGGCGGCGGCGCGGCAGGCGACCGACGAAGCGACGGCCCGCGCCGCCGAGGCGGCCGCCAAGCGGACGATCCTCGAGGAGGATATCGAGCGGACGCAGCTCGAGGCCGAGGGGCTCTCGCATGCCGCCGCCACGACCCGTGAGGTGCTCGCCTACCCGACGCCGATCGGCCGCACGGTCAATGGCGAGGAGCTCCACTTCCGGCTCGCCGCCGGCCGGATCGCCTACATCCCGCTCACCGAGCTGTTCGAGCAGGCCAAGGCGCAGACGAGGCGCGCCGGCGCCAATCTCGCGTCGCTCGCCACGCGCATCGAGTCGGTCGGGCCGGTGCAGCAGTTCGGGCTCGACTACGTCATCGAGGCACGCGTCGATCAGGCCCGTGGGCAGGTGCTGATCCGTTCGCGCGAATGGGTGATCAGGCCGGTCGGCGAGACGATCGGCGAGACCGAGGAGGAGGCCCTCGCCGCGGCATCGCGCTTCCGGCGTGTGCTCGCCGGGATCGCGCCCGACACCACGATCACGCTCTGGACCTACCCCGACAGCTTCGAGTTGTTTCGCGCCGTCCGCGCCGAGCTCCACCGCCTCGGCCTCCAGACCGCCTGCCGGCCACTTCCCGAGGGAGCGCCGATCGGCGGCTCCGCCGAGGGGAGCAAGTCGGTCGCCCACTGACGGCCCGCGGCCTCGCTCATGCCGTCGCCGCGACGATCCCCGCCTCGACCGCGGTCGCGAGCAGATCGAGCTCGTCGGCGGAGATGCACAGCGGCGGCACGATCGCGACGACGTCGCCGAGGGGGCGGAGGAGCACGCCGTGGCGCCGCGCCTCGAGGCACGCCCGCGCTCCGCGGCGCTCCTCCCAGGGATACGCCGTGAGCGGGTCCCGGTCGGCGACCAACTCGATGCCGGCGAGCAACCCGCACTGCCGCACGGCCCCGACATGCTCGAGCCGCGCGATCCGCGCGAGGTGGTCGGCGAGCCGACCGGCGATCTCCGTGACGTGCTTGAGCACGTGCCGGTCGTCGAAGATCGCCAGGCTCTCGAGGGCCACCGCGGCGGCCAGCGGGTTGCCACCGTAGGTGTGGCCGTGGAAGAACGTTCGCCGGTCACCGTGGCTGCCGAGAAACGCGTTCCAGACCCGCTGGGTCGTGAGCGTCGCCGCCATCGGCAGGTAGCCGGCGGTGAGCCCCTTGGCGAGGCAGAGAAAATCGGGCACGACCCCCTCGTGGTCGCAGGCGAACATGCGACCGGTGCGGCCAAAGCCGGTCGCCACTTCGTCGAGGATCAGCAACACGCCGTGGGCCGCGGTCACCCGGCGCACGGCGGCGAGGAATCCCGGCGGGTGGACGAGAATCCCGCCGGCCGCCTGGACGAGCGGCTCCATCACGACCGCGGCGATCGAGTCCCCCTCGGCGGCCAGCAGTGCCTCGAGGCGCGCCAGGCAGGCGGCGGCGTCGACGGCCCGGACCATGGTGCTGCCGCGCTCCATCGGCACCGGCAGCCGGATCGCCTCGAACGTCAGCGGTGCGAACAGATCGGTGAACCGGTCGACTCCGCCGACGCCGACGGCCCCGAGCGTGTCGCCGTGGTAGGCGTCGTCGAGGGCGACGAACCGGCGCCGCGCCGGCCGTGGCGGGTCGGCCTGGAGCCAGAACTGGAACGCCATCTTCAGGGCCGCCTCGATCGCGGTCGAGCCGTCGTCGGAAAAAAACACCTTCTCGAGGCCGGCCGGCGCGACCTCGACGAGCCGCCGCGCCAGCGCCACCGTCGTCGGGTTGGAGAGGCCGAGATTGGTGGTATGGGCGACGCGGCCGGCCTGCTCGACCAGCGCCCTGTCGAGGCGCGGGTGGCGGTGGCCGTGGACCACGCACCACATGCTCGCGGAGCCGTCGATGTAGCGCCGGCCGGCCGTGTCGACCAACCACGCCCCGCTGCCGCGCTCGATGAGGAGCGGTTCGTACTCCTGCATCTGCGTGAACGCGTGCCAGACGTGCTCGCGGTCCCAGCGCGCCAGTTGTTCCGCCGTCGGTGCGGAGGGGGGCGCCTCGCGCGGCGGCGCGGGGGTTGTGGTGGTGATCATGACCGCAGTGTAGCGGTCGGCACGCACCGGCCCGGCGGCCTCCCCGAACGGGCAACTGTCACTCAGGCGTTCCGGTCGGGCAATCGCCCACGGTGCCCGCCGGCAGTCCGCGGCGGACACTTGTGGCTCGCCCCGAGGGCAGCCCCTTGATGCCCGGGGCGTCGGCCCCGCCTCACGCCTGCGGCGGAGCGGGAATCGTGACGGCGCTGCCGACGCCGGCGCCGAATCGCGACGCCGCACTCCCCTGGACGACCGCCACTTCGATCACGTCCTGGGAGCCGACGAGGGTCACAGCCGTCCCGGGGTTGGCATCGCCGTAGGTGCGGACGAGCGACCGCACGTGGTGGGGGCCGAGGTCGATCGCCCCGGCGGCCACGACCGCCGGCCAGAGGTCCGCCGGGAGGTTGGTGACCAGGTTGCCGAACGTGTCGACGTCGACCACCACCCCGTGCCACGCCTTGTCGCGCTGGAACGGCCGCGGCAGTGGCAGCGTCACCAGGTCGGCCACCGCCGCGCCGAGGGCGCCCGGGTCGGTGCCCTCGAGGAGCCGCACCGCCGCCGGTGCGAGGACGTCGCGGCCGTGGAACGTGCTCGACGCCTCGGCGGGTACGGCGAGGCGGTGACAGCCGACGAGGCCGTGGCGGGCGATCGCCAGCGACAGGACGCCGTTGTCAGGGGCGAGGAATTGCTGGCGACCGACGCGGGCCCACACCAGCCGGCGGCCGGTGCCGACCCCCGGATCGACGACCACGACGTGCAGCGAGTCGTCGGGGAAGGCGAAGCAGCCGCGGGCCACCATCCACGCTCCGGCGCTGACGTCGTGGGGCGGAAGCGTGTGGGTGATGTCGACCAGCGTCACCGGCACGGCCGCCGACAACAGCCGCCCCTTCACTTCGGCGACGTAGATGCTCCCGGCGCCGAAGTCGGTCGTCAGCGTCACGACGCGCGGGCGGAGGAGCGGCATGGAAAGGCCGATGGGGAGAGGTGCAGGCGGCCGGTGAGGCCCGTGCGCAGGGGCGTCAGGACCCGCGGATCAACGCAATCGCGGTCTCGCGGACCTTGGCAGGGTTGACGTTGGGGTTTTTCTTGCGGGCCTGGCCGATGAGGCCCGCGGCGGCCTGCTCCTTGCCCCCCTTCACGTCGGCCACGATCTTCGGGTTGGCGGCGAGCAGGTCGCGGACCAACTCCACCAGGTCGTCGTCGCTCACCGCGGTGATCCCCAGCGCGGCGACGGCCGTGCCGACGTCGGCTGGCGTCGCCGGACGCCCGAGGGTGAGCAGACCGGCGAAGATCTCCCGGCCGCGCGCCGTGTCGAACTCACCGCGCGCCACCCGGCCGACGAGGTCCGCCAGCGCCTCCGGCCCGACGGGAAACTCGGCGATCGTGCCGCCGCGGTCGTTGAGCGTGCGGAGCACGTCCTGCTGGAGCCAATTGCTCGCCGGCTTGCCGGCTCCCACCATGCCGGCCACCGTTTCGTAGTAGGCGACGACGTCGCGCCCCTGGTTGACGATCACGTCGGCGTCGTAGGCGGAGATGCCCCAACGCGCCTCGAGCGCCCGGCGGAGCGCCGTCGGCGGCTCCCCCATCGCCCCCCGCGCCGCGGCGACGTCGGCGTCGCTGACGGTCACCGGCACGAGATCGGGGTCGGGAAAGTAGCGGTAGTCGCTCGACTCCTCCTTGTGGCGTTGGGCTCGGGTCACGCCGGCGGCGTCGTCCCACCCACGCGTTTGCTTGGGCGCCTTGCCGATCTCGATCCCCGTCTCCTGCCACTCCTCCCACTGCCGCGCGGCCTCGTAGGCGAGGGCCCGCTCCACCGAGCGGAAGCTGTTCATGTTCTTGATCTCGACGATCGGCGTCTTGGCGATCCCGTCGCCGCGGGGGACGTGGAGATTGACGTTGGCGTCGACGCGCAGGCTCCCCTCCTGCATGTTGCAGTCGCTGACGCCGAGGTAGACCAGCAGCAGCCGCAACTCGGTCAGCCAGGCGCGGGCCTCCTGCGGGCTGCGGAGGTCGGGCTGGCTGACGATCTCCACCAGCGGCGTGCCGGCGCGGTTGAGGTCGATGCGGCTGTCGCCGGTGCCGGCGGCCTCGTCGTGCATGCTCTTGCCGGCGTCCTCCTCGAGGTGGACGCGGATGATGCCGACGCGCCGCGGCGGGAAGGCCCCGCGCGGATCGACGACCTCGAGGCTGCCGTCGGTGGCGAACGGGAGGTCGAACTGGCTGATCTGATAGCCCTTGGGCAGGTCGGGATAGAAGTAGTTCTTCCGGTCCCATTTCGTGAACGGCGCGATCCGGCACTCGAGCGCCAGCCCGGCACGGAGCGCGAGTTCGAAGGCCCGTCGGTTGAGGACAGGAAGCGAGCCCGGCAGGCCGAGGCACACCGGGCAGACCTGGGTGTTGGGGGGTGCGCCGAAGTCGGTCGGGCAGCCACAGAACAGCTTCGTGTGGGTGAGGAGCTGGACGTGCACCTCCAGCCCGATGACGGTCGTGTACGGGGCGGCGGCGGTTGGCATGGGCCCGGTTCCGGGTCGAGACGGGGGGAGGAGTGCGGACCGCGGCCGGTCACGCGGGGAGCGCGGCGGTGCGGCGTTGGTGCCAGTCGGTGAGGTGTTGGAAGCGGTCGGCGACACGGAGCAGGAGCGCCTCGGAGAGCGCGGGCCCCTGGAGCTGGAAGCCGATCGGCAGTCCGCCGCGCGTGAAGCCGCAGGGAAACGAGATCCCCGCCATGCCGGCGAGGTTCGTCGCCACCGTGTACAGGTCGACGAGGTACATCGCCAGCGGGTCGCCGGTCTTCTCGCCGAGGCGAAAGGCCGCCGTCGCCGACACCGGCCCGCCGATGACGTCGACCTTCTCGAAGGCGTCGAGGTAGTCCTGGCGGATCAGCCGGCGGACGCGGAGGGCACGGGCGTAGTAGGCGTCGTAATACCCGGCCGACAGCGCATAGGTGCCGAGCATGATCCGGCGCTTGACCTCGGAACCGAAACCCTCGGCGCGGCTGCGGCAGTACATCTCCACCAGCGGCGAATCGAAACCCCCGGCGGTGACCGTGCTCCGATGGCCGTAGTGGGCCCCGTCATACCGGGCGAGATTGCTGGCGGCCTCGCAGGGAGCGACGAGGTAGTAGGTCGGCACGCCGTACCGGGCGTGGGGCAGTTCGACATCGTGGATCGTCGCCCCCGCCGCCTTGAAAACGGCGAACGCCTCTTCCACGCCGCGGGCCACCTCGGGTTCCAGTCCGGCACCGAAATGGTCGGCCACGCGGCCGATCCGCAGGCCGGTGAGCGGCTGCTCGAGGAGCTGCGAGTACGCCGGCACCGGAGCGGACAGTGCCGTCGAGTCGCCCGGGTCGTGCCCCGCGATCGTCTCCATCACCAGGGCGCAATCGGCCGCGGAGCGGCACATCGGCCCGACCTGGTCGAGGCTCGAGGCGAAGGCGATCAGGCCGCGCCGGCTGACGCGCCCGTAGGTCGGCTTGAGACCGGTGATGCCACACAGGCCGGCGGGCTGGCGGATCGAACCACCCGTGTCGGACCCGAGCGCGGCGGGGGCCATGTCGGCCGCGATCGCCGCTGCCGAACCCCCGCTCGAGCCCCCCGGGGCGCGGTCGAGGTCCCAGGGGTTGTGGACGGCGCCGAACGCCGAGTTTTCGTTCGATCCCCCCATCGCGAACTCGTCCATGTTCGTCTTGCCGAGGATCACGGCGTCGGCACGGCGCAGCCGGGCGACGACTTCGGCGTCGTACGGCGGCCGGAAGCCGGCGAGCATCTTCGAGGCGCAGGTGGTCGGCAGGTCGCGGGTGCAGAGCACGTCTTTGACGGCGACCGGCAGTCCGGCGAGTGGCCCGAGCGGTTCGCCCGCCCGCCGGCGGCGGTCGATCGCCGCCGCCGTCGCCAGCGCACCCTCACGATCGACCGCAAGGAACGCGTTGATCGAACCGTCGACCCTCGCGATCCGGTCGAGAAACGCCGTCGCCACCCGTTCGGCCGACACCTCACCCCGCCGGACGGCGGCGACGATGTCGGTGCTTGACAGTTCGCAGGGTTGCATCGGGGAAGGCCGTGTCTCGGGGCGGGAAGGGGAACGGGCGGCGTTGGTCCGCCCGCGACATGGATCGGCGCCCGACGGCGCGGGAGGCCGTGTCAGGCGGATCCCGACTCGCCGAGCACCGCCGGAACGAGAAAACACTCACCGTCATGCCGGGGAGCCGACTGGAGGGCTTCGGCCGTCGACAGGCAGTCGTGGACAGTGTCGGCCCGCAGCACGTTGCGGGTCTCGAGCGGGTGGGCGAGCGGCTCGACGCTCGCGACGTCGAGGTCACCGAGCTGCGACACGAAGCCGACGATCGACGACAGTTCGCGCGCCATTCCCTCGAGCTCGGCGGGCGACAGAGCCAGCCGGGCGAGCAGTCCGACCTTCGCGACTTCGGCGGGGGACAGGCTCATCGACGGTGGATCTCCTCGGCGGGAATACTCGCTCGCGTAGCAGACGCCGCCCCTGGCGGAATCAGCACGATCACCTTGGCCAATCGACCCCCGGAACCGCACCGAGCCGCCGGCACGGGAACGGCACCCTGCGGGGCCCGGTGGTCACCGCCGACCGTCGCCCAACCCCGTCAGCGGCTCAGGGCCGTGCGCGGGGACCCGACGGAACGACGTCCTCCGCCACGGTCTTGGGCGTCTCGACGGTGGGCAGGCGAAACGGCTTGTGGCGAACGAGCTTCGTCACCCGGCCCGAGCGGATGCACTGCGTGCACGCGAGGACCGACGTGCTCGTCCCCTGCCCGACCGTGACCCGGAGCCGCTGGAGGTTGGGCTTGAATTTGCGGCGCGAAATCCCGGTCACCTTCGTACCCACCCCGCCCAGGTACTTCGCCTTGCCGCG
This sequence comes from Planctomycetota bacterium, assembly GCA_016872555.1. NCBI lineage: Bacteria > Pseudomonadati > Planctomycetota > Planctomycetota bacterium. The sequence goes on along the minus strand of VGZO01000017.1, from coordinate 24,326 downwards.
GATCGTGACGGTGTTCCCCATCGAGAACCCCTTGCCGCAGACTTCGCAGGAACGTGCCACGGTGACCCAGCCTGTTCGAAACGGGTACGGAACCGGAAAACCAGCCAAAAAGCATAGTGAATCGGCCGATTTCCGCAAGCCGAGTCGCCCGGGGGCCAGGCGTCGGAGGGGATCGGCCCGTCTGTCCCGCCGGAAGGGTTGCGCGGGGGCTGGCGCCATCGCAACCCGCGCGCCGCGGCGGCCGGTCGTCAGCGGCCCGGGCCCGGCCGGTCGGCAAGCAGGGCGAGGACTGCATCGTGGACGAGGCCGTTGGTGGCTACGCCATCGCCTCCGTCGATGCGGGGCTCGCCCAACCAGTCGGTGAACCGCCCCCCGGCCTCGGCAATCACCGGTTCAACGGCCGCCGCATCCCAGGGGTTCATCACCGGATCGACCATCACCTCCGCGCGGCCCGTGGCGACCAAGAGGTAGCCGTAGCCATCGCCCCAGGTGCGCGCCACCTGGCAGGCCTGTTCGAGGGCCCCGCGGGAAGCCCGACCGGCAGCCTCGTCCCGGCGCTTCCCGAACGAGGTGAAGTCGCTGGTGGTGACCAGCGCCGTCGCCAGCACGCCGCGCCGTGACACCCGGGCGGGGGTCGCGACGCCGCCGCGCTCGACATGCCAGGCTCCGCCGCCACGGGCCGCATAGACCGCTTCGTCGAGGGCCGGGATCGCGATCACCCCCAGCACCCCCTGCCCTCCGCGCCGGCAGCCGACCAGCGTCGCCCACAGCGGCACGCCGCGGATGAACGACTTCGTGCCGTCGATCGGGTCGACGATCCACTCGAAGCCGCTGCGGCCGACCGCCGCGCCCGACTCTTCGCCGAGGAATCCGTCGTCGGGCCACGCCCGCAGCAGGTGCCCACGGAGCACCTCCTCGGCGGCGCGATCGGCGATCGTCACCGGCGAGTTGTCCGCCTTGACCTCGACGCCGAGATCGGGATTACGGAACCAGGCGAGCGTCGCTGCCGTGCTCGCCCGGACCGCATCGAGGGCGGTGTCGAGGCGCGCCGCCACGTCGGGATCCGACGCCCGTGCTGCGGAACGGCCATCTCCGGCCCGGGCGCTGCGCTCGTCGGCTATCGTCATTGCGTTCCGCCGGCGGTCGCCGCAGACGCCCGCGTCGCCTCCTGCACGGGGCGGCCGTCCTCGGGATCTTCCGCCCGATTTTCGTCGGTCGTCGGATCGAGGCGCGGGCCCCGCGCGGGCCGCAGCGAGATCGCGATCAGCGCGGTGGCACCGATCACCAGCCACGCATCGGCGAGGTTGAACACCGGCCAGTCGATCACGCCGTCGAGTCGAAAGTGGATCCAATCCCGGACGGCGATCACCGGGGTTCCCGCGCGCGAGGCAGGCTCTTCCCAGGAAAGTCCCGCCAGCCCGAGCCGATCGTACAGGTTGCCGATGATGCCGCCGGTGATCAGCCCGAGGGCGCCGAGGAGGCGCGGATCGCCGCGCGTCGCGGGGCGCGACACCATCGTCACGATCCCGCCGATCGCGACGACCGAGATCGCCGCGAACACCATGCCGAACCCCTGACCGATGCCGAACAATGCCCCTTCGTTGAGATTCATCTCGAGCGAGAGGATTCCAGGAACGACGACGATGCCGGGATGTTTTCCCGGCATCCCCAGGACGGAAAACAGCCACTGCTTGGTGATCAGATCGAGTGCGGCGGCCCCAAGCGCCAGCAGCATGAACACCAGCCACATTTTTCGATGACTTGCCATCAGCCTTGCCCTTCCCTGCTCGCAGGCGTGATCGGGATTCCGCCTTGCCACGGAGTGTCTCCCGCGAGCATCCCCCCTCGATCGCCCGTAGGCCGGAGGCCTCACAACCCCCGCGCCCGGATCTACGGAAAGACAGCGGCAGGTGTGCGGCCGGCGCGGGTCGTGGCCACGGATTCAACGCCCGCGGCGCCGAACAATTACTTTTCAGACAAGGTACAGTGTCGCTGCAGAATACCTGAACCCACGATGCCTTGCTGTTTGGACAGCAGGGGCCGCCAGGCTGCCGAGGACCGGATTCAGGCTGCACGGTCGAGCGCAACCTGCCGCGCGGCCGGAGGCGATGGTGTGCGTCACCCGAACCGGTCGGTCACCGCGGCAGCCGCGGACTCCCGCCCGACTCGAGCCGTTCCGCGCAGCGGATGCACGTCGGCGCGAATGGGAGGGCTTCAAGGCGTTTCTTGGCGATCACGCCCCCGCACTCCTCACACTGGCCGTATGTCTTGGCCCGGATCCGCTCGAGCGCGGCTTCGACCAATTCGAGGGTGTCTTCCTCCGACGCCATCAAGCTGAGCGTGAACTCCTGCTCGTACGCGTCGCTTCCCAGATCCGCCATGTGGATCGGCATCGTCGACAGGTCGCCGCTGGCCTCGGCGCGATTCTTCCGCAACGCGGCATCGGCCATCGTGTTGACATCCCCCCGAAGGCGGGCCCGAATCGCCTCGAGCGACTGGCGAAACGGCTTCATTTCGGCCGCTTTCATCGTCCGCATCCCTCGTCTCCCCTGTCAGAGGTCCAGGGCCCCTCGGGCTGAACCGCGCACTCTTTTGTACTCGATTCCTCGAGGCTGTCAAACTGGCAGGCTGTTCGGGGCACTTGTCTTTGCCGTCGCCCGGGGTGTGACCTAGTCTCCCACCAGGTGGCCGGTCCGGCCCAGAACCCTGGTCGATTCTGCCGACAACACCCAGTGGCGTCATCCCGCGGCCCACCGGCGGGTCGCCGGAGACCTGCCCGTGTCCGTTCTCGCCCGCACCGACCTCGCCTTCCAGCGGTGCATCGATCCCGCCTGCGCCGCGACGTATTCCGTCGACGAGGTGCTCACGGCTTGCCCGGCGTGCGGCAACCTCCTCGACGTCGCCTACGACTGGGATCGCCTCCGGCCGCCGGGGTCGTTCGAGGTCTTCGAACGGAAGTGGCTGCAGCGCGGCGACCCACTGGCGGTGAGCGGCGTGTGGCGGTTTCACGAACTGCTGCCGTTCGCCCCGCGCGAAACGCTGGTCACGGTCGGCGAGGGCCAGACGCTGCTTTCGGTGTCCGACCCGGTCGGGGCGTTCGTCGGGCTCCGGCCCGGCCGCCTCCATCTGCAGTACGAGGGCCTCAATCCGTCGGGGTCGTTCAAGGACAACGGCATGGCGGCGGCCTTTTCCCATGCCCGGCTGATCGGCGCCCGCCGCGCCGCCTGTGCCTCGACCGGCAACACCAGCGCGTCGCTGGCGCTGTATTGCGCCGTGACCCGGCTGATGCGCGGGATCATCTTCATCGGCTCGGGGAAGATCTCCTACGGCAAGCTCTCGCAGGCGCTCGACTACGGCGCGCTGACGATCCAGATCGCCGGCGACTTCGACGACGCCATGGCACGCGTCAAGGAGGTGGCGGGGAAGCTGGGGATCTACCTGGTCAACAGCGTCAACCCGTTCCGGCTCGAGGGCCAGAAGACGATCATGTTCCGCGTCCTCGAGTCGCTCGGCTGGGACGTGCCGGAGTGGATCGTCGTGCCCGGGGGCAACCTCGGCAACTCCAGCGCCTTCGGCAAGGCGTTCGCCGAGCTGCACGCCCTCGGCCTCATCGACCGGATCCCGCGGCTGGCGGTGATCAACGCCGCCGGCGCCAATACGCTCTACGAGCTCTACGAGCGGCGCGGGCTGCGCTGGCTCGGGGGGCGTGCCGACCTCGCCCCCGCCTGCCACTACTACGACGAGCTCGACCGCGACAAGAAGCGCGCCGACACCATCGCCAGCGCGATCGAGATCAACCGCCCCGTCAACCTCAACAAGTGCCTCCGGGCGCTCGAGACCTGCGACGGCGTCGTCCGTCAGGTGAGCGAACAGGAGATTCTCGACGCCAAGGCGCAGGTCGGCGCCGGGGGCTTCGGCTGCGAGCCGGCCAGCGCTGCCAGCGTCGCCGGGGCCCGGCAACTCGTCGCGGAGGGGGTGATCGGCCGCGACGAGCGCGTGGTCTGCATCCTCACCGGCCACCAGCTCAAGGACCCGACGGCCACGGTCGCCTACCACACCACCGACCAGAAACTGTTCAACGACACGCTCGGCAGCCGCGGCGTCAGCCGGGCCAGCTTCGCCAACCGGTCGGTGAGCGTGGGCAATCGGATCGACGAGATCGTCCAGGCGATCGACCTCTACGGCTGAACCACCCGATGACCGACGCACGCGCCCCGCAGGCCGGTTCCTCTTCGTCCCCCGTTCCACGCCGCCTCGTGGTCCACGGCGCCGCCGGCCGGATGGGGCGGCGGATCGTCGCCTGCGCGGCCGGAGAGCCGTCCGCCTGGAGGATCGTCGGGGCCCTCGAAGCCGCGGGGCATCCGCGGACGGGGGACGACGCCGGAACGCTCGCCGGCGTGCCGGCCCTCGGCGTGGCCGTCAGCGACTCGTGGTCCGGCGACGCCGATGTCGTGATCGACTTCTCGCTTCCCGGGGCGGTCGCCGCGATCGCGGCGCACAGCGCCGAGCGGGGTATTCCGCTGGTGGTCGCGACGACCGGCCTCGAGCCGGCCGACCAGGCCGCGATCATGGCTGCCTCGCGGCGCATCGCCGTCCTTCAGGCCCCGAGCATGAGCCTGGCGGTCAACGTGGCGATGGACCTCGTGGCCCGTGCCGGTGCACTCCTGCGGAGCGCGGGCGAGCGCGTCGACGTCGAGATCGTCGAGTGCCACCACCGCCACAAGGAAGACGCCCCGAGCGGCACGGCGCTGCGGTTCGGAAGCCTGGTCCACGAGGCCCTGGGGGGCGGCGGCGTCACCCATGGCCGCGAAGGACGGCCGGGCCCCCGGCCGGCGGGTGAGATCGGCTATCACGCCGTCCGCGCCGGCGACAATCCGGGGGAGCACACGATCCTGTTCGGACTCGACGGCGAATCGCTCGCAGTCAACGTCCGGGCCACGGGCCGCGACTGCTACGCCCGCGGGGCGCTGGCGGCTGCTGCCTTCCTGGTCGGCCGGCCGGCCGGGCTCTATTCGATGGCCGACGTCCTCGGGTTGGGCTGATCCGGCCGTTGGTCACGCGGCCCCACCGACACAGTGAGGCCTCCCCGATTCGGTGACCGTTTCTCACCATCTCGGTGAAGGCGGTGGCGTCCTTGCCCCTGGTCCGGCGGTCTGGCCCCTCCGCCGCCGTTCACAGACCGCTAGCGCCCCGACAACCAGCGAAAACACGGCTGAAAACGACGACGGATCGATCTCGGGGATGACCGTCGAAGGCGTCTCGTAATACGCGCCGGTGATCGCCACGTGGACCCCGGTCGGGTTGAAGAAATCGGACTTTTCCGCCGTATCGAACAAGTTTCGCACTCGGAACGTCAGCGTATTGACTCCGGTGGTGAACAGGCTGCTCAGAGGCGTCGTTGTCTCGTAGCTGAACGGACCGCCGCCCGCGGCCCCTGGGATCGCGGTGCCGTTGAGAAACGCGTTGGGCGTCACGTTATCCCCGGCAAATGAGCCGGAAATGAAGATCTTCAACACGTCCGTGAACGACGACGGCAGCGTGAACGTCGTCTGGTAGACGTACAGCCCGACGGGGGCGATGACGTTTTGGTCGGTCGGGGTAAACGGCGTGCCGGTAGACGTGAACGAGCTCGGTGGTGTGACCCATTGCGAAACCCGCGGTCCCGAGGTGATGTTGGGGCTGTAGTCCCAGGCGGAAATCTTGTAGGCCCCCGGGGCGCCGAGGAAAATCGAGGGGTCTGCCGGGGGATAGTTGCCGTACGGGGCCTGCGACCCGCTGACGGTCGTATCGGGGGTGAACGCCGTGATCTGGTAGTGGGGATCGCTGGCCCCGTTGGCGACCAGCGATGTCTGGGTCGCGGCGCCAGTGCCAAAGAGGTCGGTGATTTCGACGACTGCGGCAGTCGCCGGGGCGACGCACGCGGCGGCGAGCGCCAGCCCGATTGCCGCGGAAACCAGCCGCTGCATGTCGCCGCACGACGAGATTGTGCCCGCGGTCATTCCGGTCACTGACTGCCTCGCAAAACCAGGTGCCACAGCCATCATTCCAGCTCCTTGCTGCCCATCCGCTGGCAGCCCCATTCGATACCTACAACCGGACTTATTTGCATATTCCATGCCGAATCGGCGGTTGCGGTCGGAAAAGAAAGTTTTTGATGCAGCGGTCGAGGACCCCCGTTGCATTCCGGTCTCTTTCTCACGGATTGGCGATGAATCATCGACGTCCGTGGGTCTTGTCGCGGTTCGAGCGCCGGTTGATCATGTGTTTCAGCGGGAGCTCGGGGAGGGGGATTTGGCTGATCACTGGGGCGTTTTGCTCCACACGTGGTCACTCGACCGGGGTGAAACGCTCCAGCTTCCAGCTGCGAGAGCATGTTGACAATTCGGCCCATCCGGGATCTTTGTGGGTGGACGACAAGAGACGACATCCCGGCATTCCCATGACAGGGCCGTCGAAGCCCCCTCCGCCGTCGCCCTCGCATCGGCCCGTCACCCCCTGGCTGCGGGTCGATGCGAGGGCAAAGGCGCGGGGGGCGTCCCCCTCTGCAGAGCCCGAGCGGAGGCTGCGCCTGCCGCGAGGACCCACGGAAATTCCGGATCGACCGAGAACTCCGCTCCCCAAACCTCCTGCGATCATGGGGATGCCGGCGATTGTTGGCGGTCTCGTCCTGCTTGTCCGCGTTTTCCTCGCGGGCTGCGGCGCAGCACCGGCCGCCGAGCCCGAGTCGAGGCAGCCTGACTCGACCCTCTCCGCTGGCGATGCTCTCGAGGTCTATCGCACGGCCATCCGGCCGCTTCTGGCGAAACGCTGCCAGCCGTGCCATGGGGCGCTTGGCCAAGAAGCCGGGCTTCGGCTCGACACGGCCGCGGCGCTGGTGGCCGGCGGACAGAGTGGCCCGGCCGTGGAACGGGGGGCACCGCAGCGGAGCCTGATCGTCGACCGCGTCTCCGCCGGCGATCCCGCGCTGCGGATGCCGCCGCCGGGAGAAGGGGAACCGTTCACGGCTGCCGAGATCGACGCCCTGCGCGCATGGATCCTCGCCGGCTGCCCGGCGCCCGAGATCGAGGCACCGGAGCCCGATCCCCGCGACCACTGGGCCTTCCGTCCCGTGGGCCGGCCGGTGCCGCCGCCCGGCCCCGCGCATCCGCTCGATGCGTTCCTCGACGCGGCGCGGCGGGCCCGCGGCATCGCGACGGTCGCCGCCGAGGCGCCGCGGAGCGTGCTGGTGCGACGTGTGTTCATCGATCTGGTCGGCGTGCCGCCGTCGGCCGAGGATCTCGCCACGCTCCTGGCCGATCCGGCCGACGACTGGTACGAGCGCCTCGTCGATCGCCTCCTGGCCGATCCCCGCCACGGCCAGCGCTGGGCGCGCCACTGGATGGACGTGTGGCGCTACTCCGACTGGTGGGGGCTCGGCGACCAGCTCCGCAACAGCGCGCCGCACATCTGGCACTGGCGCGATTGGATCGTCGAGTCGCTCGTCGCCGACGTCCCCTACGACGAAATGGTGCGGCTGTCGCTCGCCGCCGACGAGTTGGCCCCGCTCGATCCGGCCCGGCTGCGGGCGACCGGGTTCCTCGCCCGGAACTGGTTCCTGTTCAACCGCACGCCGTGGCTCGACGAGACGGTCGAGCATGTCGGCAAGGCGTTGCTTGGGATGTCGTTCAACTGCGCCAAGTGCCACGACCACAAATACGACCCGCTCCGGCAGCGCGATCATTACGCGCTTCGCGCCTTTTTCGCGCCGTACCACGTCCGGCTCGACGTCGTACCCGGCGAGCCCGATACCGAACGCGACGCGATCCCGCGCGTCTTCGACGGTGTTCCCGATGCCGCCACCTACCTGTTCGTCCGCGGCGACGACGCCCGGCCCGACCGCGATCACCCGGTGGCCCCCGGGGTGCCCGACCTGTTCGGCGTGCCGCTGCCGCCGATCGAGCCGGTCGTCCTCCCCGCTGCCGCGGCTGATCCGGCGCGGCAGCCGTGGGTGATCGACGCCCATCGCGCCGCCGCGGCGAAGCGCGTCGCCGCTGCCGATGAGGCCCACGCCAAGGCTTCCGAGGCCGACCGGCCGCTGGCCGAGGCCCGGCTCGCCGTCGAGCGCGAGGCGCTCGAGTCGGTCGTCGCCCGTGGTGCGGCGATGACGGCCGCCTGGGAAGGCGCCGACGCCGCCGCCGGCCAATCCACGGCCCGCGCCGCCGTCCGAGCCGAGCGGTCGCTCGCTGCGGCCCGGGCGGACCTCGCGGTCGTCGAGGCCGAGAGCCAGCATGCCGCCGCCGACGACGCGAAGAAGGGCGCCGCGGCCGAGAAGCTCGCGGCGGCCCGTACCGCCGCGGAACAGGCGCGCACCGCGATCGACGAGCCGGGAGACATGTTCACGCCGCTGGCCGGAGCGCGCTGGGTCCCGACGCGCTTCACCTACTCGGGCCACGACGACCCGCCGATCCCGTTTCCCGCCACGAGCACCGGCCGGCGGCGGGCGCTGGCCGCGTGGATCACCGACCCACGCCATCCGCTCACGCCCCGCGTCGCGGTCAATCACCTGTGGACGCGCCACATGGGAAGGCCCCTGGTAGCGACGATGACCGACTTCGGCCGCCGCGGCGCGCCTCCCACGCACCCCGAGCTGCTCGACTGGTTGGCGGCGGAATTCATGGCCGGTCCCCCGGGCGGCACGCCCTGGAGCATGCGGCATGTCCATCGGCTGATCGTCACGTCGGCCGCCTACCGGATGGCCTCGAGCCCGGTGGGGCTTCTCGACGCGGCCCGGCTCGATCCCGACAACGGCCTGGTGTGGCGGCGCGAGCCGGTGCGGCTCGATGCCCAGGTGGTGCGCGACTCGATCCTCGCCGTCGCCGGGCTGCTCGACGTCGCGCCCGGTGGGCCGCCGGTCGCCCCCGCCGCGCAGGGAGAGTCGCGGCGCCGCAGCCTGTACTTCACCCACTCGGAGATCAGCCGCAATCCGCTCCTCGCGGCGTTCGACGACGCCTCGGTGAAGGAGTGTTATCGGCGCGACGAGAGCGTCGTGCCGCAGCAGGGGCTGGCGCTGGCCCACGCGGCGCTCGTCCACGACGCCGCCGCCGCCGTCGCGACCCGGCTCGCCGCCGGCGGGGGAGGCGACGAGGCGTTCGTCGACCGGGCGTTCGTCACGGTCCTCGCCCGCCCGGCCGACGGCGCCGAGCGCGCCGCGTGCCTCGGCGCACTCGCGCGGTGGCGCGCCTTGCCCGCCGCCGACCTCGGCGGTAGCGCCCCCGACCCGGCCCGTGCGCACCTGGTGTGGGCGCTGTTCAACCACACCGACTTCGTCACCGTCCGCTGACCTTCCGCGAGGTGCTCGCCCGATGGTTCCTCACCCGTCACCGCAGGCCCGCCGCCGACTCCTCGGCACCGGGGCGGCGCTCCTGGCCGGTCTGCCCCGCCCGGGAGCAGCCAGCGACACGCCGGCCGCCGGCACGCGGCTCCCTGACGGCCGGGCCCACGCGCCGGCCAGGGCGCGGAGCGTGATCTGGCTGTTCATGAACGGCGGCGTGAGCCATCTGGAGAGCTTCGATCCCAAGCCCGAAATCACGCGCCACGCCGGCAAGACGATCGCCGAGACGCCGTTCGCCGCGGTCCAGGACCCGGCGAAGCTGGCGCTCGAGCGGGCGCCGGTGCCCGATGCCAACGGCCAGCAGCGCAACGTCCTGTTTCCGCTCCAGGTCGGCTTCCGCCGCCATGGCGAATCGGGGATCGAAGTCAGCGACTGGTTTCCCGGCATCGCCGCGGAGATCGACCGGATCGCCGTGGTCCGCTCGATGTACACCACCGATTCCAACCATGGGGCGCAGACGCAGTTTCACACCGGCCGGCACATGCTCGACCCCGCCTCGCCCACGCTCGGCGCCTGGGTCCACTACGGCCTTGGCTCGCTCAACCCGGCACTCCCGCAGTTCATCTCGATCGGCACGCGCGAGTATTGGAACAAGCGCGACGGCCACTACCTCGGCCCCGCCCACGACGCCGTCCCGCTGCGGATCGACCCGGCCAATCCGCTCGACTTCGGCCGCCCCGAGCGGCCGTTCCCCGCCCCGGCCGCGGCCGTCGGCCTCGACCTCGTGACCGAGCTCAATCGGCTCACGGCGCGCGGCTTTCCCGGCGATGCCGCTACCGTGGCGCGCACGGCGGCCTACGAGCTCGCATTCCGGATGCAATCGAGCGTGCCGGAGGTCGTCGACGTCGCCGCCGAGACCGCCGAGACGCACGCCCTCTACGGCCTCGATCGGCCCGAGTGCCGGGAATTCGCCCTGCAGCTCCTCGCCGCCCGGCGGTTCGTCGAGCGCGGCGTGCGCTTCGTGCAGATCCAGCACGGCGGCGGCGGCGCCGGCGCCTGGGATGCCCATGGCGGCCTGCGTGCCAACCACGAAAAGCTCGCCCGCGCGGTCGACCGGCCGATCGGCGGCCTGCTCGCCGACCTCCACCGCCGCGGCCTGCTCGACGAGACGATCGTCGTGTTCGCCACCGAGTTCGGCCGCACCCCTGGCACGCAGGGGAGCGACGGCCGCGACCACCATCCGTTCGCCTTCTCGGTGTGGCTCGCCGGCGGCGGGATCCGCGGCGGCTGCGTCCATGGCGCGACCGACGAGCTCGGCTTCCACGCCGTCGAGGACCGGCACTACGTCACCGACGTGCATGCCACGATCCTCGCCCTCCTCGGGCTCGACTCGCGCCGCCTCGAACTGCCGGGGCAGAAGCGGCTGGCGATCGACCATGGCGAACCGATCCGTGCGATCATGGCCTGAGTCGCCCGCGGGCCGCCGCGCCGGCGAACCGCTCTTGCCGCCGCGCCAGCCGCTGTTGCTACGATCCTTTCCTACACACGGCTTCGCGACCGAACCTCGGGGGTGGCACGGCTCATGGAATGGCGGCGGACGACTCGGTACGACGGCGCGAGCCGCTGGCATTCCCTCCCGGTGCTCGAAGTCGAGGTCGATCCGGGGGCGCTCTCGCGCTGGTCGCTCGCCGCCGACACGGCCGCGCGCGGCAGGCTGTCGGCCTGGCGCGGCGCGCTCGAATCGCGCCCCCACGAAATGGCGTTCGAGGGATCGCCGCCGGTCCCCGGCCCGGCGTTCGACGAGCTGCTCGGCGCCGGTGACGCCGCCGCCGTGCTGCGCTGGCTGTGGGGCACGTTTCTCGCCGCCGCCGGGACCGCGCCGACGGCGACCTGGACGGAGCTCCTCCCGGCGAGTCGTGCCGAGCCCGACCCGGCCGGATTCGTGATCGCGGCCACGTTCGAGGAGCCGCGGTTGGCACTGGCCTGCCTCGAAGCGGCGCGCGGCTGTCTCGTCGCTGCCGCCGACGGCCGGGCCTACGACGTCGCCGCGGCGGTCCGCGACGCGGTCGACGTCGCCGACACCCACCGCCTCGGGCCGAGCACGCGCGCCATCGTCCGCGCCGCCGAGGCCCGCGCGATCCCCACCCACCGGGTCACCACCGCGAGCCTCGTGCGCCTCGGCGAGGGGAGCCGGCAGCGGCGGATCTGGACGGCCGAGACCGACGCCACAGGCACGATCGCCGAGTCGATCGCCCAAGACAAGGAGCTGACCAAGCTCCTCCTCCGGCAGGTCGGCGTGCCGGTGCCGCTGGGGCGCGTCGCCGACACCCCCGAGGATGCCTGCCGCGCCGCCGACGAGCTCGGCTATCCGGTCGTCGTCAAGCCGCGCGACGCCAACCACGGCCGCGGGATCTCGTTCGGCCTCGTGCGCGCCGGGCAGGTGCGCGACGCCTTCGCGCTGGCGGTCCGCGAAAACCACGACCAATCGGCCGGCGTGATCATCGAGCAGTTCGCTCCCGGTGTCGCCCACCGGCTGCTGGTCGTCGGCGGGGCGGTGGTCGCCGCGTCGCGCGGCCAGCACGACGTGGTCGTCGGCGACGGCCGGCGCACGATCGCGGCGCTGGTCGACGAGGCCAACCGCGATCCGCTCCGCGGCGAGAACTACACCGATCTCCTCGGCGTGATGCGGATCGACGAGGTGGCCCTGGCGCTCCTCGAGCGCTCCGGCCTCGCCCCCGACAGCGTCCCCGAGGCCGGTCGGCGCGTGACGATCAAGGTCAACGGCGACCTGATCACCGACGAGACCGACGAGGTCTGCCCGGAGGTCGCGGCGCGGGCCGTGCTCGCCGCGAAGACGGTCGGCCTCGACGTCGCCGGGCTCGACGTCGTCGCCGAAGACATCGGCCGGCCGCTCGAGGCGCAGCGCGGGATGGTGATCGAGGTCAACGCCGGTCCGGGGATCTTCATGCACGTCGCCCCGCTCCATGGCCGGCCGCGCCCCGTCGGCGAGGCGATCGTCGCCACGCTGTTTCCCGCCGGCGCCGACGGCACGATGCTGCTCGTGGCCGTCGCCGAGGCGCCGGGGGCCGTGGCGGTGGCCCGCGCGGCCGCGACCCTGCTCGATGGCGCGGGGCTCCGCTGCGCCATCGCCGCCGGCGGCCACGTGGCGCGGGCGGGCCATCCCGATTGGAAAGTCGGTGCCGGCGACGGAGCCGCGTTCGAGGCCCTCAAGGCCCATCCCGATCTCGACGCCGGCGTGGCCGTCAGCCATGCCGCGGCCGCCGAGCGCGACGGCCTGGGCACGAGCCGGCTCGACGTCGCGGTGTTTCCCGCCGGGGCCGTGTCGGCGCCGCAGCGCGCCGCCCTGCTCCACGCCCTCGGCTCCCGCGGCATGGCCGTCGTGCCGGCCGACCATCCGGCCCTGGGCGCGATCGGGGAGGCGCTCGGCGCCGCGCGTGTCGTGGTCGTCGGTGGCGCGCGTTCCGGTGCCGGCCGCCAGGTGATCCTCAGCGGCGAACGGGTGGACGTGATCACCTGCGGCACGATCCGGTCGGTCCCGAATGCCGGCACCGGTGCCGAGCACCTGCTCGCGCTGGCCGCCGCCTGGGCCACCGGGGTCGATCCCGAGCGGCTCGGCGCCTCCGGCGCGGGATCGTCGGCCGCCCGGCAGCCCTGAAGCCCGTTGGGAATACGCAGCGATGCGGATCCTCCACACCGCCGACTGGCATCTCGGCCGGGTCCTCGGCGGCCTCGACCTGATCCCGGCGCAGCGCCACGCGATCGAGGCGATCGTCGCGATCGCGGCCGACGCGCGCCCCGACGTGATCGTCGTCGCCGGCGATCTCTACGACCGCGCCGTGCCCGGCGAGGAGGCGGTCGGCCTGCTCGACGAGGCCCTCCGCCGGCTCGGGGAGATCGCCCCGGTCATCGCGATCGCCGGCAACCATGATTCCGGCGCCCGGCTCGACTTCGGCACCGAGTTTTTCCGCCGGGCCGGCGTCCACCTCGCCGGCCGGCCGCGTGCCCGTCCGGCGCGCGTCGAGCTGGCCGATGCCCACGGGCCGGTCACGTTCCACCTGCTGCCGTTCGCCACGCCGGCCGACGCCCGGTTCCTGACGGGGCGCGACGACGTGGCGTCGCACGAGGCGGCGACGGCGGCGCTGCTCGCCGGTGCCGACACGTCGGCCGGCGGCCGCCACGTGCTCGTCGGCCATCTGTTCGCCCAGGGGGGCGAGTCGTCCGACTCGGAGCGCGACATCTCCGTCGGCGGCGTGGCCACCGTGCCCACGGCGCTGTTCGCCCCGTTCCACTACACGGCGCTCGGCCATCTCCACCGGCCCCACGCGCTGGCCGACGGCCGGATCCGCTATGCCGGGTCCCCCGCCCGCTACTCCTTCTCCGAGGAGCACCAGCGCAAGACCGTGGCGCTGGTCGCGCTCGATGCCGCCGGCGCCGTGACCGTCGAGGAGATCCCGCTTCCCGCGCTCCACGGGATGCGCACGCTCCGCGGCCGGTTCGACGACCTCGTCCGCGCCGCGGCCGACGACGCCGACAGGCAGCGCGACCTGATCCGCGTCGAAGTCGTCGACCCGATCGTGCCCCCCGGCGCCCGCGAGCGCCTCCGCACGCTCTACCCGCTGCTGCTCGAATTCCGCGTCGAGCCCCCCGCGCGCGGCCCGGCCGACGCCGCCCGCCCCGCGCTTGACGACCTCGCCCGGTCGAGCCCCCACGCCTTCGTCGAGCGGTTCCTCGGCGACCGCTATCCCGACGCCGCCTGCGACGCGGTCCGGGCGCTGGCGCGGGAGTGCATGGAGCAGGCGCTCGCCGCGGAGCGTGAGCGATGAGGTTCCAGCGCCTCGCGATCAGCGGGTTCGGGCCGTTCGCCGGCACCGAGACGATCGACTTCGACCGGCTCTCGGCCGCCGGCCTGTTTCTCCTCGCCGGGCCGACCGGCGCCGGCAAGACCACGCTCCTCGACGCGATCTGCTACGCCCTGTACGGCGAGACGACGGGCGAAGGCCTCGGCCAGGGGCCGATCGACGGCCGGAGCGGCGCCGACCTCCGCTCGGCCCGGGCCCGGCCCGACCAGCTCACCGAGGTCGAGCTCGAGTTCTCCGTGTCCGGCGCGCGCTACCGCGTCGTCCGCAACCCGCAGTACACGCGCGCCCCGCGCCGCGGCACGACCCCCGTCACCGAGCCGGCCCGCGCGGCGCTCCACCGCCACGACGCGGCGGGCGGGGGGCGCTGGGAGCCGCTGGCCGCCAAGGTCCGCGACGTCACGGCGCGCGTCGAGGAGATCACCGGGTTTACCGCCGGTCAGTTTCGCCGCGTCGTCGTCATCCCCCAGGGGCGGTTCCGCGACGTCCTGGTGAGCACGCCGGCCGTGCGCGAGGAGCTGCTCGAGCGGATCTTCGGCACCGCCGTCTACGAGGCGTTCGAGGAGCTCGTGGCCAAGCGCGCCAAGGAGGCGGGGCAGGCCCTCGAGGCCCTCGCCGCCGAGCGCGGCCGGCTGCTGGCCGACGCGGAAGGGCTCGGCGACCTCGACGATGCCGCCGTCGCCGTCCGCCTCGCCGCCGACCTCGATACCGGCCGCGCCGCCGCGGTGGCGGCGAAAGGGGCGCTCGACAAGGTGACGGCCGACCACGACGCCTCGGCGCGGGCGCTGGGCGCCGCCGGCGAAGTCGAGGCCCTGGTGCGTGGCGTCGCCGATGCAGAGCGGGCGCTTGTTGCGGCGACCGCGGCCCTCGACGACCTGCGCCCCGCGCGCGACGAGCTCGTGCGTGCCGAAGCGGCGGCGGAGCCCGAGCGGCTGCGGCAGGCGAGCGCCGAGCTCGACCGCGAGGTGGGAAGTGCGGCGAAGGAGGTCGAGACCGCCGACGTCCGGCTCGCCGCCGCGACCGACGTGGCAGCGGTCGCGCGTGGGCGGCTCGCCGCGGCCACGACGGCGCTCGAGGCGGTCGAGGGAATCGACCGCCGCCTCGGCGTGATCGCCGAGCAGCTCGCGGCGATCGCCACCCTCCGCGAGTCGCACGCCGCCGCCGGCCGGGCGCTTGCCGCCGCCGACACCGCAGTCGCGATCGAGCGCGAGGCCGAAGCCACGGCGGCGGCCGCCGCGACGCGAGCCAGTGCCACGGCCGACTCGGCCGCCGACGCCCTCCGCGAGGCGCGGCGCCTGCATGCGGCCGACGCCGCCGGCCGTCTGGCGGCGCTGCTCGCGGCCGACGCTCCCTGCCCGGTGTGCGGCAGCCGCCACCATCCGGCGCCGGCGCGCCCTCAGCCCGGCGCGCCAGACGACGCCGCGGTCGACACGCTCGACGAGGCGCTGGCCAAGGCGGTGCAGCGCCGCGACCAGCTCGTCAGCGCGGCGGCTGCGGCGGTGGCGGCGCGGGTCGAAGCCGAGGGGCGCGAGGGAGCGGCGCGGGCGTCGCGCGACGCGCTTCCCGCGCTCCCGGAGGGAGAGTCGCTCCAGCGCGAACGCGGCGACCTGGGAGCCTGGCGCGGTCGGCTCGTCGCCGACCAGAGCGCGGCCACGGCGGAGGTCGCCACAGCCGAGGGGGAGGTGCGGCTCCTCCGCGAGCGGCGCGCCGCCGCAGTCGAGCGCCAGCAGACACTCACCCGCCAGGCGGCCGATGCCGCGTGTGCCTTGGCCGCGGCGCTGGCCGCCTCGCCGTTTGCCACCGAGGGGGCGCTGGCCGAGGCGGTCCGGCCGGCGGCGGACGTGGCGGCGCTGCGGAAGCAGATCACGGGCGCCGAGCAGCAGGCAACGACGGCCCGCGAGGTGCTCGCCGATCGCCGCACGCGGCTCGGCGGGCGCACCGCGCCCGACCTGCCGGCCCTCCGCGCGGCCCATGACGCGCTGTCGGAAAAGCGGCAGGAAGCGCTCGTGGCCGACGAGCAGGCGCGGAGCACCGTGTCGTGGCTCGAGTCGCTCGTCGCCAGCCACGCCGATTTCGCCGCCCGCCAGGCGCGCGTGGGGCCGGCGGCGCTGGCGGCCCATCGGCTCCATCAGATGGTGACCGGCCAGGCGCACGCGGTCGAGCGGCTGAGCCTGCACCGCTGGGTGCTCGGCGCGGTCCTCGAGCAGGTCGTGGCCCACGCGACGGTGATCCTCCGGCAGATGACGCGCGGGCGCTATGAGCTGGTGCGGGCGGAGCCGGCGACGCGGAGCGTGGCGGCGGGGCTCGACATCGACGTCCTCGACCACTGGACGGGCACTTGCCGCGGCGCCCGTACGCTGTCGGGGGGCGAGACGTTCCTGGCGTCGCTGGCGCTGTCGCTGGCGCTGGCGAAGACGGCCGAGGAGCACCAGGGGGGGCGGCGCCTGGAGACGGTGTTCATCGACGAGGGGTTCGGGGCCCTCGATGCGGAGACGCTCGAATACGCGCTGGTCGCGCTCCAGGGCCTGCGGGCGGAGGGGCGCGTGGTCGGCGTGATCTCGCACGTCGAGGAGATGCAGCGTTCGATCCCGGTCCAGCTCCGCCTCGTTCGCCACGGCGACGACACCACGACCACGATCGTCGGCACGCCGTGATCGGGGGCTATCTGTCCGTGGACAAAGCCCTCCATGGCCTTTGTCCACTCAGGCGACCGCGGGAAACGCCGAGGGTTTCCCGGGTCGCCGTCGGCCGCATCCCGCGGCCGATCACGTGGTTCGCCCCCTGCTGTTCGCCACGCTGTTCCTCTGCCCCGCCGATGAGGTAGAAACCGTCCTGTTCTCCGGGGGCTTCACCTGTGACCGCTTCGACCAGCCTGCCGACCCGCTCCCCTGGCACGCTCCCCTGCCCCGGCCAGGTCGTGAAATGCCGCACCCGGGCCTGGCTCGTCGACGAGGTCGACGCCTCGCCCCACGGCACGAAGGTCGCGCTCTCCTGCCTCGAGGACGACGCCCAGGGGGAGGAGCTCGAAGTCATCTGGGAGCTCGAGCTCGACACCTGCATCGTGGACCGGGAGGCCTGGAAGAGCATCGGCTGCAAGGGTTTCGATGACCCCCGCCACTTCAGCGCCTTCGTCCGCACGCTCCGCTGGCACTGCGTCACGGCCACCGACCCGCGGCTCTTCCAATCCCCCTTCCGCGCTGGCATCCGCCTCGACGCCTACCAGCTCGAGCCCCTGCGAAAAGCCCTGCTGCTCCCGCGGGTGAATCTGTTCATCGCCGACGACGTCGGCCTCGGCAAGACGATCGAGGCGGGGCTGATCACCAGCGAGCTGCTCCTGCGGCGCCGCGTCAAAGACGTCGTCGTCGTCTGCCCCCCATCGATGGTGCCGCAGTGGCAGGGTGAGCTCGAGGCCCGCTTCGGCCTCGTGTTCAACGTCCTCGACCGGCTCGCGATGGAGCGGATCCGCCAGGAGCGCGGCTGGGCGGTGAACCCCTGGAGCGTCCACCCCCGCTGGCTCGTGTCGTCGAAGCTGCTGATCGACGAGACCTACGCCGGCCCCTTGCGCGACTGGCTCGGCACGCTCCGCCCCGGTTCGCTCCTGATCTTCGACGAGGCCCACCATGCCGCCCCGTCGAGCGACAATCGCTATGCCATCGACAGCCGGATCACGCGCGCGGTCCGCGACCTCGCCCCGCGCTTCGAGCACCGGCTGTTCCTCTCGGCCACTCCCCACAACGGCCACTCCAACAGCTTTTCCGCCCTCCTCGAGATCCTCGACCCGCAGCGGTTCACCCGTGGTGTGAAGGTCCGCGTCAAGGATCTCGATCCGGTGATGGTCCGAAGGCTCAAGGAAGACATCCGCACCCGTGTGGGCGGGTTTCCCGAGCGCGTCGTGAAGCGGCTCGACATCGATAGCCTTCCCCCCGACGCCCCCGAGCTCGAGCTCCCCCGGCTCCTCGCCGAATACCGCGACCTCCGCAAGACCCGCCTCTCCGCGAGGGCCACGCGCCGGCAGGCGGCCGAGGCGATGCTCGTGGTCGTCGGCCTCCAGACGCGGCTCCTCTCCAGCACCGAAGCTTTTTATAGGACGCTCCTCGTCCACCGCCGCTCGATGGAGAAGGTCTGGGCGGCTGAAGCGGCGCCGGCCCCGGACCAGCAACACCGCCTCACGATCGCCTCAGCCACGGCCGACGCCGCGGTCACGGCTCCGTCGTCCGACGACGACCGCGCCGACCTCGACCCGGCCGAACTGGCGACGATCGAAGACGACGCCATCGCCTCGCTCACCGCCGCCACGCCCACCGGCCCGGCGTCGCTCGCCACCCGCGAGCGCGACCTCCTCGACCGGATGGCCGCGATCGCCGACGACGCGCGCCATCGCCCCGACGCCCGCCTTCGAGCCCTCGTGACCTGGCTCCAGAAACACTGCTGCCCCGCCATCCGCCTCCCCGGTGGCTCGGCCTCCGGCGCGTCGACCGCCTGGTCCCCCATCCGCGTCCTCATCTTCACCGAATGGGAAGACACCGCCCGCTATCTCTGGCAGATGCTCTCGGCTGCGATCGAGGGCACCGACTTGGCCGACCGCCGGATCGCCGTCTTCCGCGGCTCGACCCCCGCCTTCGGCAGAGAAGAAATCAAAAAGGCGTTCAACGCCGATCCGGCGAAGGAGCCGCTCCGCATCTTGATCGCCACCGATGCCGCCCGCGAGGGTCTCAATCTCCAGGCCTGGTGCCACAACCTCTTTCATTTCGATCTTCCCTGGAATCCCGGTCGCCTCGAACAGCGCAACGGCCGCATCGACCGCAAGCTCCAGCCGTCGCCCGAAGTCTTCTGCCACTACTTCGTCCACACCCAGCGGCCCGAAGACCGCGTGCTCGAAGTGCTCGTCGAGAAGACCGACCGCATCGCCCGCGAGCTCGGCAGCCTGTCGCAGGTGCTCGAATCGAAGATCGACACGATCCTGAAATCAGGCATCGACCGCGCCACTGCCGCCGCCCAGGCGGCCGATCTTGGCGCCATCGACCTCGACGCCGCCGCAAAGGCCGCCGTCGACGAGGAGCTCGAGGCCACGCGCGCCCGGCTCACGAAGATCGACGACCAGATCGACTCGCTCCGCAACCGGATCAACGACGCCCGCCGCGCGATCGGCCTCGACGAAGAGCATCTCCGCGACGCCCTTTCCTGTGCGCTCGAGATGAATCGCGCCTCTCCGCTCGTCCCGCTCCCGGCCGCCGACCCCGCCGCGCCCGCGCGGTTCACCCTCCCCGACCTCGACACCCGCCTCGGCCGCGATTCCACCTGGAGCGACACGCTCGACACGCTCCGCGAGCCCCCCGACTCCGGCCCCCGCGACTTCCGCTGGCGCAAGGAAAAACCGATCCGCCCCGTCGTGTTCACCGCCCCGGCCGGCATCGACGACTCGGTCGTGCAGCTCCACCTCGAGCACCGGCTCGTAAAGCGGCTCCTCGGCCGGTTTCTCGCCCAGGGATTCGTCCACGACGACCTCTCCCGCGCCCTCCTCGGCCAGTCGGCCGACGCGATCCCCCGCGTGATCCTCCTCGGCCGACTCTCGCTCTATGGCTCGGGCGCCGTCCGGCTCCATCAGGAGATCCTCACGGTCACCGCCCAGTGGACCGACCCGGCAAACCGCAAGGGCACGCTCACGCCCTACAAACGGTCCGCCGAGCAGCACACGCTCACGCTCCTCGAAGACGTGATGAAGCCCGCCGCGGGCATGCGTGTCGCCGACGCGATCCGCACCAAGCTCCTCGCGGCGATGCCCCGCGACATCGAGGAGCTGCTCGTGCATCTCCAGACCCGCGGCGAGGAGCACCGCGCCGACGCCGTGGCCCTCCTCGACAAGCGGGCGGCTGCCGAAAGCGAAGCGCTCCGCACCGTGCTCGTGGATCAAAAAGCCCGCATCCAGAAGGAGCTCGCCACCGCCGACGACCCGCAAAAAACGTTCGGCGGCGATTTCAACGACGACGAAAAGCGGCAGCGCGACCTCGACCGCCGGGCCTGGCAGCGCTTCCTCGACCGCGTGGACGACGACATCGCCCGCGAGCCGGCGCGGATCGTCGATTTTTATCGCGTCGCGAGCTATCGGATCGAACCCGTCGGCATCGCCTACCTGTGGCCAGTCACGAATTGACCGCTCCCATGCCCAACCACCCCCGCACCGGCAACGAAACCTCGAATCCACTGCCGCGCGGGCTCGTCGTGTGGGCCACGACAGTCGCCAGCACCCGATCGTCTCAGATTTCGGAATGCCCTCGCTCCCGACAGACCAGACAATTGCACGAAGCGACCGGAACGTAATGCCGGAGGCCGTGCAACTTGCCGTATGTATCCCGATCGAATCGCTAAAAAATCTGCATGAACTGACGCTCTTCATGACTGCCGGCTGCGGCGCCTTTGTCGAGATAACGCCGCACGACATATGCCGCGACGTCTGCGAGCTGTAGCCCCCCGACCTTGTCACTGGAACCGAAAAACGGCACATCAATCACATGCTTGATCAGCCCGAAGGAGTGCCCCTTCTGCCGATATTTCCGAAACAAGGGCTCGACGACTGATTGCGTCGATGCGTCATGATCGTGCATCAACAACCCATGATCGACACGTCCACGGGGGCTATCTCGCCGTCGCCACGAGGCCTTCTTCTGGAGGAAGGTGTCAAACCGGGCTACCACCTGCGTGAATGCCTGCTCCCGCAGATCAGCAGTACCGGACAAAACGGCAGGATGACTCTTGTCGATAGCCTCGCCAAACAACCGAATCGAGTCGTAGCCCGCGATCACCTCGATCGCATCGTCGAGAAGCTGCGACCGTTCCTCACGAGACAAGTGAACGTACGGCGCGGAATTCCGGTAGCGATCCCTACGATTATTCCGCTTCGAGTTCGATTGTTCTGCGAGCAGCTTCTGTTTTCGAAGTTCGAGCACTCGAGCCCTTCGCTCCGCCCAGGCCATCTCCTGAAAATCAGGAATCTCGTCCTGTTCCTTGATCGTGCCCGCAAACTCCTTGACATGGATTTCGAACTGGTCCGGGTCTGTATCGGCAAGACAGTATCTCTGTTTCACTGCTCGAAGACGCCTGTCGAGCGCGAACCAACTGCCCTCGTGCATGCACAGCCCGACGAGCACGTAGTGCCTGGTATTTCGGTCCTGCAGCTCGGGAGTTCCGGAGGCATCGAGATAGAGGACGTACATAAAAAAAGGAGGCCCGGGTGGGGGTTAACCCCAACGTGCCGAAGCACTCCCAGGCCAAATATCGAGAACGAGTTTTTATCAACCCCAAGCACCTTGGAATGTAATGCCGGGCCTTCTGGGAGTCAACCGTGTTCGGCCGTCGGCGCGGCTGCCCCTGGCAACTCTGAAGACCCACGACAAGCCGGTCAGTGCCAGCACCTTCGCTGCCTGGGGAAAGGAGCAGTCGTGACCGGTCGGAAGCAGCGGAAAAATGTCGGCCTAGCGACTGGCGGCGTGTCGGCCGTCGGACGCCATGGTGGCACGCTGATCACGACGCAGGGGCGGATTTTGGCCACGAGCCCAAGATCGACGAGCCACACGTCGCCGCGGTCAGCCTGCTTCACCGGCGGCCTCACGACAGTCGAGCTCGGCGAAGAGGTCGTCGGCCGCCGCCGCGAGTGCCTCGTCCGACACGTCGCCAGCCTCGCCCGCGACGACTCGCGCGAGCAACAGCCGCGTGGCCTCCCGCTTCTCCTCCGCGGAGAGCGCGTCGAACGACTCGAGCAATTCCCTGACGGCTTCGGTCATGGTGGCACATCCGCGACGCAGCCCGATCCCGATTGCACCAGTGTACGCCGGAACACCATCCCTGCCAAGAAGGTTTTCCGGCCGTGACGGATTATCTGCACGAAAAAACCCTCGCCGACCACCGCGCCTGGCTCGGCACGCTCGCCCCCGAGGGGCTCGTCGTCTCCCCGGCCGTCCTCGCCGACGCGCAAGTCGTCCTCGGCACGCTCGACCCCGAGCGGCAGCGGCTCTTCACGTCGCACACCGCCCGCCGCGGCGATGTTCCCGAGGGCCGTGAGCTCACCCCCGAGCAGGCCGACAAGTGCTTTGTTGTTGACATCCCCCGGTTTCTCACCGACTTCCTCGGCTGGCCGGCCGACCTTCTGCTTGGCGTCTCGCCCGCCCACCCGATCCCCGATTCCCTCCGCATCCCGCTCCCCGAGCTCCACGAGGAGCTTGTCCCGACCTACGCCCTCCGCGATCCAAAACCGAAAAACGCCGACCGCCCCTGGCTGATCCTCGTGAAGGTGCTGCCGGTCGGCACCGACCTCGACAAGGAAACCACCGGCGACTCCGCTGCCTGGACAGCCTCGCCCACCCGCCGGTTCGAGCGGCTCCTCCGCGAAACGGGCGTGCCCATCGGCCTCCTCACCGCCGGCACGTCGCTCCGCCTCGTCTACGCGCCCCGCGGTGAGTCGGCGGGCGTCCTCACGTTTCCCGTCGGCTTCATGCGGGAGGTGGCCGGCCGCCGCGTGCTCGCCGCCCTTTCGATGCTCCTCGGGCCGTATTCCCTTCTCTCCGGCCCCACCGCCGCCCGCCTCCCCACGCTCCTCGCCAAGAGCCGCGACTTCCAGGCCACCGTCTCCACCGCCCTCGCCCAGCAGGTGATCGACGCCGCCTTCGAACTGGTCCGCGGCTTTCAATCCGCCAATGAAAAAACCGGTGGCACCCTGCTCGCCGATGTCCTCGCCACCCGGCCGAACGAGGTCTACGAGGGCCTGCTCACCGTCCTCATGCGGCTCGTCTTCACGCTCTACGCCGAAGACCGCGGCCTCCTGCCGTCGTCGAGCCTCTACCAACAGCACTACGGCGTCCACGGCCTTTTTGAACGGCTCCGCGGCGACGCCGCCAAGCACCCCGACACGATGGACCTCCGCTACGGCGGCTGGGCCCAGCTCGTCGCCCTCTTCCGGCTCATCTACTCCGGCTCCACACACCCCGACGTAAAACTCCCGCCGCGGTCGGGCTACCTCTTCGATCCCGACCGGTTTCCGTGGCTCGAAGGTGGCGTGGCAGCAACGCACGGCGGTCGCGCAGGAGTCGATCCCCCGGCCTCCGCCGCAGGCGGTGGCCGCCATCAAAAGGTGCCGGCAGTCCCCGACGGCACGCTCCACCGCGTCCTGGAAAAACTCTTGGTGCTGGAAGGTGAGCGGCTCTCGTATCGCACTCTCGACGTCGAGCAGATCGGCAGCGTCTACGAAGTGATGATGGGCTTTGGCTTGGGCCTCGCCGACGGCACGTCGATCGCGATCAAGCCCAAGAAGAAGCACGGCGCCCCCGTGCCGGTGAATCTCGAATCCTTGCTCGCACAAAAACCTGCCGACCGCGCCAAAGCCTTCGAGGCCGAGACCGACCACAAGCTCACCCCCAAGCAATCTGCTCCGCTCAAAGACGCCACCACAACCGACGACCTCCTCGCCGCTCTCGAGGCCGCCAAAAGAATAGCCCGCTCGGCCACGCCCCAGCCCCTCGCCGCCGGCGCGATGCTCCTTGTGCCGAGCGACGAACGTCGCCGCTCCGGCTCCAACTACACGCCCCGCAAACTCACCGAGCCGATCGTCCGCAAAACGCTCGAACCGATCCTTGCGAACCTCGGCGAGAAGCCCACGCCGGCCCAACTCCTCGACCTCAAGATCTGCGACCCGGCCATGGGCTCGGGCGCGTTCTTGGTCGAGGCCTGCCGCCAACTCGCCGAACATCTCGTCGTCGCCTGGCAACGCCATGGCGGCATGCCGCCCGTCCCCCCGGACGAAGACGAGCTCCTCCTCGCCAAGCGGCTCGTCGCCCAGAAGTGCCTCTACGGCGTTGACAAAAACCCGATGGCCGCCGACCTCGCCAAGCTCTCCCTCTGGCTGGCCACACTCGCCAAGGATCACCCCTTCACGTTTCTCGACCACTCGCTCCGCTCGGGCGATTCGCTCGTCGGCCTCACCCGCAAGCAGATTTCTTCATTGCACTGGGAGGAGACCAAGCAACTTCCATTGGTTGCCGACAAGCTCGCAAAAGATATCCGCCGCGCTGGTGAGTCACGCACAGCAATTCTGAACGGCGGCGACTTTCTCACCCCGGAATTCAAGCAGCAGAAACTCTCGCTCGCTGACG